>JBEGLG010000001.1:0-5723 GCA_041183645.1 Actinomycetota bacterium
CCGATGAAGCCGAGCAGCGCCCCCGACAGCGTCGCGACGATGAGGCCCTTGTCGAAGAAGGCGTAGGAGAGCGGTTCGAGGAGGGTGCCCATCACATCGCCTCCGTGCGAATCTCGGGAGCTCCGTCGACGACGACCAGCATTCCGAGGTGCTGGAGAACCTCCATGCGGGCACCGAAAGTCTCCTCGAGTACCTCGGGCGTGATGACCTCGGCAGGCGAGCCGTCGGCGACGATGCGCTTGTTGACGCACACCAGATGAGGCAGGTGGGCGGCCATCCCGTTGAGATCATGCGTCGTGAGCACGATGGCGACGCCGTCCTCGTGAAGATCGCCGAGCAGATGAAGGATGTCGTGACGCGTCGAGACATCGACTCCGCTGGTGGGCTCATCGAGCAGGAGGAGCTGGGGCTCACGCAGTAGGGCGCGGGCCAGGAACATGCGCTGCTGCTGGCCGCCCGACAGTTCGCGGATGTGACGCTGAGCGAGATCGGCAATGCCGAGACGATCCAGAACACTCATCACGCGTGCGCGTTCCGCTGCACTCGCCCACGGAAGTCTCCGGCCGCGGGTACGTGACATCAGCACGCACTCGAACACGGTGATGGGGAAGTTCCAGTCCACGGTCTCGAGCTGGGGAACATAGGCCACGCGCAGCCCGGGCTTCGAGGTCATGGTGCCCTCGACCGGCGCGAGCGTGCCCAGGAGCAGGCGGAGCAGCGTGGTCTTGCCCGCGCCGGACGGCCCGACGATTCCGGTGAATTGATCCTCGTGCACATGGAAGTCGACATGGTCGAGCACGATCTGCTTGTCGTATCGCGCGGACACGTGATCCAGGCTCAGCAGGACTTCTCCGACTCCGGTTCCGGTCATTGCGGGTACACCGCCTGGTCGGTGACCTTCGGGGTGATGTCGACCGCGTCAAGATGGGTCGTCGTACCGCCCAGGGCGCGGATCATCGTCGTGTAGTCGTACTTCATCAGCCCGAGCCACGAGTGATCGGCCTCGCCCGGTGCGCCCGGCAGGTCATCATCGCGAAGGGAGTCCTCGTATCGCGCGCCGGTGGCGTTGCCGATCTCCTCGAGGACCTTGGACGGGAACACCTCGGAGCCGAAGATGACGGGCACCTGCTGCGCCTTGACCTGATCGATGAGTGCGGCGACCTCGGCGGGCGAGGGATCCTCGAAGTTCTTGGGCTGCAGCGCACCGATGACCTCCCAGCCGAAATCCTTCGCGAAGTACGCATAGGCGTCGTGGTAGGTCAGTAGCTTCAGGGCGCCGTTCGGAACGGTGGCCTGGTCCGCGCGAAGTGCGTCGGCAAGTGCCGTGGCCTGCGCGGCGAAGGAGTCGTAGTTGGCCGCGTAGTACGTGGCGTTCGCGGGATCCTTCTTCGACAGCTCGTCGCGGATGACTGCGGCGTACTTGATCGCGTACAGCGGATCTGTCCACAGGTGCGGATTCGGCTTTCCTTCCTCTTTCGGGAAGGAGAAGTCGTAGATCCAGTCCGACTCGGGGATCACCGAGGTCGCGATCTCGACGAGATCTGCGCCTGACTTCATGTTCGCCTTGGCGAGCTCGGCAGTGGGGTCCTCGAGCTTGAGGCCGTTGACGAAGACGACATCGGCGTCGCTGAGAAGCTGAGCCACCTGGGGATCGGGCTCGAAGGTGTGGCTGTTGGTGCCCTCGGGAACGATGCCCTCGACGCGAGCCTTGTCACCGGCGACGGCCGAGGCAATCGAGGTAATGGGGGAGACGGTCGTGGCCACGAGGAGGCCGGAGGCTGCCGAGTCGGTGCCGGACGATGACCCGCAGGCACTGAGCACGAGTGGCAGCGCAGCAAGTGCCGTCAAGGCGGGGCGGAAGCGCACGCAGGGATCCTAAGTGAGGTGTGGAGTACCTGCAAATTATATGCAATAAGGCCGCATTCCTGCGGAATCGGGGTTCGATCCCCGTGCCGTAGGCTTGCGGCGTGACCGACCCCAGCATCGTTGATCGTCAGGCCGAGTTGGCTGCTGCCCGCGAGGAGCTCGCCGCCAGCATTGCCGAGCTCAAGGCCCAGGCGACCCCGGCCGCCATCGCCGAACGCGGAAAGCGTGCCGTGGCTGGCTTCTTCACCACCGACGAAGGTGGCGTGAACGTCAAGCGCGTGGCCATCGTGGGCGGCATTGTTGTGGGCATCGTCGCGATCAAGCTGCTGCGTCGCCGCTAGCGCGGGGGCGATTTGTCGCGGCCACGTGCCGCACGTTATGTTTTACCCACAACTGAATACCTCATCAAGAGGGGCAGAGGGAAACGGCCCAATGAAGCCCCGGCAACCTACCCAGCATTAATCGACGAGATTCCATCTCCGAGGCCGCTGGATTTCGGTGCCAACTCCGACCTGACAACCAGGACAGATGAGCAAAGAGAGAGGCCTCGTCATGACTGTCACCGCATCACCTGCCATCGGCTCTGCCGTGGCATTGAAGTGTCGCGAATGCGGCACCCGCTACCCGCTCGACGCCAGCTATGCCTGTTACGAGTGCTTCGGCCCCCTCGAGGTGGCCTATGAGCTCGGCAGCGTGACTCGCGAGCAGATCGAGAGCGGCCCGAACTCCATGTGGCGCTACGAGTCGCTGCTGCCCGTCGTGCCCGGTGCCGACGCCCGCCCGGGCCTGCAGGCCGGCTTCACCAAGCTGGTGCGCGCCGACAACCTGGCCCGTGAGCTCGGCGTGAAGTCGCTGTGGGTCAAGGACGACTCAGGGAACCCGACCCACTCGTTCAAGGATCGCGTGGTCGCCGTGGCGCTCGAGAACGCTCGCCGACTCGGCTTCGAGACCATCGCCTGCGCCTCCACCGGAAACCTCGCGAACGCAGTCGCCGCGGCAGGAGCCCGGGCCGGCCTGAAGTCTGTCGTCTTCGTGCCCTCGAATCTCGAGGCAGGCAAGATCGTCACGACCGCGGTCTACGGCGGCACCCTCGTGGCCATCCAGGGCAACTACGACGACGTCAATCGCCTGTGCACGGAGGTAGCCGCCTCGCGCAACTGGGGATTCGTCAACGTGAACCTCCGCCCGTACTACGCCGAGGGAAGCAAGACCGTCGGCTACGAGGTTGCCGAGCAGCTGGGCTGGCGGCTCCCCGATGCCGTCGTCTCTCCGGTCGCCTCGGGCTCGCTGCTCACGAAGGTCGACAAGGCGTTCCGTGAGTTCATCGATCTCGGCCTCGTCGCTGAGACTCCGTACGCGATCTACGGTGCGCAGGCAACAGGGTGCTCGCCGGTCTCGCAGGCCTTCAACTCCGGGCAGGACGTCATTCGTCCGGTCAAGCCCGACACCATCGCAAAGTCACTGGCCATCGGCAATCCCGCTGATGGGCCGTACGCCCTCGATGTCGTGCGCCGCACGCACGGCGCAATTGCCGATGTCACCGACGAGGAAGTTGTCGAGGGCATCAAGCTGCTCGCTCGCACCGAGGGAATCTTCGCCGAGACGGCCGGCGGTGTCGTGGTAGCGACCTACCGCAAGCTCCTGCGCGAGGGTCGTATCGATCCGTCGGCAGAGACAGTTCTTCTCAACACTGGCGATGGTCTGAAGACCCTCGACGCAGTTGAGGCCACCTCCCAGCCCACCATGGTCATCAGCCCGTCGTACGACGAGTTCGAGACCGAATACAACAAGGTCGTGTCATGAGCGCAACAGTCCGTATTCCCACCATCCTCCGCACCTACACCGGCGGTGCCGCCGAGGTCACGGCCGAGGGCGCCACGCTGCAGGAAGTCCTCGACAGCCTCGATGCGCAGTACGCCGGCATCGCGGCACGCGTTCTCGACGAGAACGGTGCCCTGCGCCGCTTCGTCAACGTGTACGTGAATGACGATGACGTTCGCTTCCTCGACGGCCTGGCGACCCCGATCGCCGACGGCGCGAACCTCTCGATCATTCCCGCCGTCGCCGGCGGCTGATCGATGGCGCGCTCTGACGTTCTCGTCAGCACAGCCTGGGTAGCCGAGCACCTCGACGATCCGAATGTCGTCCTCATCGAGGCCGACGAGGACGTCAACATGTATGCCGAAGGGCATATCCAGGGTGCCGTGAGCCTCGACTGGCGACGTGATCTCCAGGATCCCGTACGCCGCGATGTCATCAGCCCGGTTCAGTTCGCCGAGCTCATGTCGACCCTCGGTGTGAAGCCCGAGTCCACGGTCGTGCTGTACGCCGCCAACAACAACTGGTTCGCGGCCTACTCGCTGTGGTACTTCACTATGTATGGCCATCGCGACGTGAAGCTGCTCGACGGCGGTCGCAAGAAGTGGGAGCTCGACGGCCGTGAGCTCGTGAAGGATGCTCCGACACGCGAGCGCACCGAGTACCCGGTACCCGCCGAGGACTCGAGCCATCGCGCCAGGCGCGACGAGATCATCGCCGGGCTCGGCAGCCTCCAGCTGATCGACGTGCGTTCCCCCGATGAGTACTCGGGCGCCATGCTCGCTCCCTCGCATCTTCCGCAGGAGCAGTCGTACCGCCCCGGTCACATCCCGACGGCGATCAACGTGCCCTGGAACCTCGCCGCCAACAATGACGGCACCTTCAGGGAGAACGACGAGCTCGCGCGCATCTATGCCGAGGCCGGGATCACTCCCGATCGAGTCACGGTGGCGTACTGCCGGATCGGCGAGCGCTCGGCGTACACCTGGTTCGTCCTGCACGAGCTTCTCGGCTGGGCCGATGTGCGCAATTACGACGGATCCTGGACTGAATACGGCTCCCTGGTGGGTGTTCCGGTGGCGATCGGCGACGAGCCTGGTTCAGCCGAGGGCAGCCGCTGAGGCCTATAAGCACAGCTGAGGGCAGTCGCTGAGGCCCTTCAGCAGAGCCGAGGACAGCCGCTGATCCGCTGATGCGGGCCGGGGGGAGGGCGGATAAAGTCGTGCCACTTACCCCCGATATTTGGAGCACACATGACCATCGCAGTTGGCGACCGCATCCCCGAGGTTGACGTCCGAGTTATCCGCGACGGCGCTCAGGCTGTTATCCCGAGCACCGAGATCCTGGGCTCCGGCCGCGTCGTGCTCTTCGCGGTGCCCGGTGCCTTCACTCCCGGTTGCCACAAGCAGCACCTGCCCGGTTTCGTGGCCCAGGCCGCCGAGATCTCGGCGAATGGTGTCGATTCCATCGTGTGCATGGGCGTCAACGATGCGTTCGTCATGGATGCCTGGGGCACCGTGCAGGGCGTGGGCGACTCGATCCTCATGGTCGCCGATCCCGCCGCTGACTTCGCGAAGGCCATCGGCATGGAGGTCGATGCCAGCGGCGCCGGCCTCGGCATCCGCTCGCAGCGTTACGCCATGGTGATCGAAGACGGCGTGGTCACCGCATTCATGCCCGAAGAGGGCGGCTTCAAGATCGAGGCCAGCACCGCCGAGTGCGTGCTGACCTCGCTCAAGGGCTAGTCGTTACGCACGCCTGCGTCGCATAGCGGCGAACAGCACGACCAGCACGAGTCCGATCACGACTCCGATGCCGAGCCCGAGCCACGGGTTACCGCCCGTGGACTCGGGCTCTGCTGCGCTCGGGGTCGCGGCACCGGTCTCCGAGATCGCGATCGGGGTGGGAGTCCCCTTGGAGGAGGCTGCGGCACTGGCCGCCGGTGTCGCGCTCGCGGAACCGGCGTAGGTGAAGGTGATTGCGCCGGTCACCGGATGTCCGTCGGCGGAGACCACTCGGTAGGCCGCCTGGTAGTCGCC
>JBEGLG010000002.1:0-4134 GCA_041183645.1 Actinomycetota bacterium
GCACGACCACGTGGAAAGGCCCGGCATCTGCCGGGCCTTTCTCGTTCTCGGGAACTACCAGCGCACGTGCAGTGACGTGGGGGCGCGGAACTCCCAGCCGCGGAACTCCACCTCGTAGTCGTCGTCCAGCCGAAGGTCGGGCAGGGCCTCGATCAGGACCCGCAGGGCAATGGCCTCCTGCCCGCGCGCGAAGGCATGACCGGCGCAGAAGTGCGGGCCGAAGCCGAAGGCGGCATTGGGCACGCGCGGCCTGCGCACGTCGAAGTCATCGGGATTCTCGAACACCGTCTCGTCGCGACAGGCACTCGAGACCAGGGCGCCCACCATGGCACCGGCCGGGATCACCGCTCCCCCGAGCTCGATATCCGCGATGGCCTGGCGGGTCTGGGTGCCGATCGGCGCCACCCAGCGCAGGCCCTCGTGCACGGCGTCGTCCCACCGGCTCGGATCCTCGCGCACCCACGCCAGCTGATCGGGGTTCTGCAGCAAGCCGTACATCGTGCTGCCGGCGCTGTGGCCGGGCTCCTGCATGCCGCCGAGCAGGATCACCTTGAGCGAGGGCATCACGTGATCGATGGAGCGCGGCTTTCCCACCGGGCAGCCGCTGGTGAGCATCGAGGAGATCGTCGAGTCATCGGGCTCGTGCTGCAGCTGGGTCATGTACGGCCGCAGCTCAGCATCGATCAGCGCGGCGGTCTCGTCGTTGATGCGCTGCTTCTCGGGATCGCGCTCGAAGTTGATCGCCCCCATCGCCAGGCCGTGAAACCACTCCTGAAGGGTGTCGGCACTGAGGTGGCCCACGCCGAGCACGGCGCCAAGGCTGAGCACCGAGATCGGCTCGAAGTACTCGTGCATGAGATCGGCGCGATGATCCTCGCGTTCCATAAGGGCTGCCAGCGCCGCTTCGGCAATCGGGGTGACGAGCTCGTCGATGTAGCCCGCGACCACCCGCGGCTTGTACTTCGCATCGAGACTGCGCCGCAGTTCCAGGTGGGGCTCGCCATCCTGAGTCATCAGGGTCGGGCCGCCGAAGGATCGGTCGATCGGACCGTCCTCGACCTTGGCCGTGAAGTGCTCGGGGTGAGTGGTCACGTACTCGACATCGGTGGCACGGGTCACCATCCACATGTTCACCGCGGGCACGTAGGCCACCGGGCGCTCTCGGCGCAGGTAGGCATAGAACGGGTATGGGTCAGCGTCGAGCTCCTCGACGGTGATCGTGGATTCGAGGGACATTCGTTTACCTCCAAAACGATCCTAGGGAAACGGAGCCGAGGAATCCCGGACTTGACGGGTCTGGCAGAGTAGAGGCCCCATGAGCGACGCCCTTGAATCCGAGCAGCGGAATATCACCGCGTTCTATGAGCTGCTCGACTCCTACACCGAGCACGTGATCGAGCGCATCGACAAGACCGCCTCGGCGCCCTCCACGGGTACCGGCCAGGACACCGTCGAGCGGCAGGCCGAGCTCGACCACTGGAGTACCCAGCTACGCTCCGCCCGCGCGGCGGCCGATCGACTCGCCTTCGGCCGCGTCGACCTCGATACCGATGGGCATACGGAAATCCGTCACATCGGGCGCATGGGACTTCGCGATTCCGAGGGCAATCCCGTGCTGCTGGACTGGCGCGCACCGACAGCCGCCGGCTTCTACCAGGCCACTGCACTGCAGCCCATGGGCGTCTCGCTGCGCCGACGCATCATCACGCGCGGACGCACGGTCACGCATATCGATGACGAGGATCTCCTGGATCCGGTGCATGACGTCACGGCGGCCGCCGCTGAATCAGTCGAGGCCCCGCGCGAGGGTCGCATGGGCGACATTGTCGCCACCATCGCCGCCGACCAGGACTCCATCGTGCGCAGCCCGCTCTCGCAGATCACGATCGTCGAGGGCGGCCCGGGCACGGGCAAGACGGTCGTGGCCCTGCACCGTGCCGCGTGGCTGCTCTACACCTACCGCGATCAACTGGCCCGTGACGGCGTGCTCATCGTCGGACCGTCGGGCGCCTTCCTGCACTACATCGATCAGGTGCTGCCGAGCCTGGGCGAGACCGATGTCGTGCTCCTGACCCCGGGCCAGCTGTACCCGGCCGTCAATGCCACGCAGTACGACGATGCCGCGGCCTCGGCCATCAAGGGAAGCACGCGCATGATCCGGGTGATCGCCGCAGCGCTCGAGTCGACGATTCGGATTCCGGCCTCTGACCTCACCATTGATCTCGAGGACGGCAGCAGCGTGCGCATCACCGCCAAGCAGCTGGCCGAGGCCCGCAGGCAGGTACCGAAGGATGCGTCCTTCCATGAGGGTCGTGACCCCTTCCTGGAGAAGTCCCTCCAGCACCTCTGCCGCTACCGCGCCCGCCAGCGCGGCTGGGATGAACGCGATGCCGATATCCGAGCCGATGTGCTGGCCGATCTCACCGGCGACCGTCACGTGCGCCGGGTGCTCAACCTCATGTGGATGCCCAGCACGCCCGAGCGCCTGATCTCCCGGCTGCTCGAGGATCCCGACTTCCTGGCCACGGCCGCCAACGGAGTGCTCAGCCGCGAGGAGCAGCGCACCCTGCTCGAGGCCCGCCGCGAGCGCCCGGAGTGGACAGTCGACGATGCCGCCCTGCTCGATGAGGCGGCCGAGCAACTCGGCCCCTGGGATCCCGATGCCCGCAAGGTCGAGGCGCAGGCCAAGCGCGAGCGCGCGGCCGAGGTCGAGCATGCCTCCCAGTCGCTGAGCTCCCTGGGCATGGGCGCCTGGATCTCGGCCGACCGGCTGGCCGACCGAAGCCTGAGCTCGCATGCCCGTCTGAGCGTCGCTGAGCGGGCCCTGAACGACCGTACGTGGACGTATGGGCATGTCATCGTCGACGAGGCCCAGGAACTCTCACCGATGGCGTGGCACTGCCTCTCGCGCCGTACGAACCGCATCTCGATGACGGTGGTGGGCGATCTTCAGCAGACCACGCACGCTGCCGGCGTGACCTCCTGGGACGACGTCTTCACCTGGGCCACCGGCCGTACCGATCTGCACACGCTCACGATCACGTATCGCATCACTCGGCAGACCGCGGCCAAGGCGGCCGAACTCCTCGCCCGCTTCGGCGGCACTCCCCCCGTGCTGCAGGCCGTGCGCGATGGCGAGGAGCCGATCGAGCGCGCCGTCTCGGCAGGCGAGCTCGCCGCTTACGTCCTGCAGTCCATCGGCGAGGCCGAGGGCCGCTATGCGGTCATCGTTCCCGACGCGGAGCGAGACGCGTATGCGGCACTCCTCGACGGTCCGCAGTTCAGTGCGGGCGAGGATGCCCTCGATGCCACGGTGGCCGTGCTCACGGCGCGTGAGACCAAGGGACTCGAGTTCGACATCGTGTTCGTGATCGATCCCGAGGCGATCGGCCGGCAGACCGTACGCGGATCAGATCTCTACGTGGCCGCGACTCGAGCCACGCACCGCCTGCACCTGGTGTCGATCTCCTAGGCGGCAGGCTGCGAGGAGGATGCACTCGCCGAGGCACTGGGCGCGGGGGTCGCAGAATCACTCGGTTCCGGTGTCGAGACCGCTGCGGTAAGCGCGGGATCAGCCGTGGTCCAGACCGGGCCGGTAGCCGAGTGCGCGAGCCACTGGCTCCAGCTCTCGGTCCACACCGTGATGCCATTGCCGAGGTTCTGCGGCACGCCGGTGCCCGTGATCTCGACGACATCGCCCAGGTTCGACTGGTCGAAGAGCCACTGCGCATTGGCCGTGCTCATGCCGACGCAGCCGTGACTGACATTGGCACGGCCCTGCGATCCCACTGACCAGGGCGCTGCGTGCAGGAACTCACCCGAGGAAGTGATGCGCATCGCGTGCTGCACCTGAATCCGGTAATACTCGGGGTCCTTCTTGTCGGTGCCGCCCGTGGAGGCGTCCATGACGCGCGTGGGCTCCTTGGTCGTGATGATCAGGATGCCCGAGCGAGTCTCGAAGCCGGGCTTGCCGGTCGTGATCGGAATCGTGCGGACCTTCTGGCCGTCGCGGTACACGGTGGCCGTGTGCTTGAGCGCGTTGACCTTGGTCACCATCGAGACCGAGGTAGTGAACGACGACGAGATATTGCCCTCGCCGAAGACTCCGCGCTTGGCACGCACGCCCATGAGATT
>JBEGLG010000003.1:0-7776 GCA_041183645.1 Actinomycetota bacterium
GGGATCCACGGCGAGCAGGCGCTGGAAGTGCGTCGGCACCATGACTGATGACACGACTCCATAGTCCTGGACAAGTCGGAGCACCTCTTCGCCGTCGAACTTGCCGAGGACGATGACGGTCTCGCCGAGCAGGAAGTGACGGACTGCCGCGAGCGGCCCGTTGTGCTGCAGGGGGCCGACCACGATGTGCGGCCCGGCGGGGAACTGCGCGCGCTCGCGCAGCTTGTCGAGGTACTCGCCGCTGGTCGCGCAGGGGGCGAGCACCCAGCGAGTGGCCGTGCCGCGGGCGCGTCCGGTCGTACCCGACGTGTAGACCATCACCGGTGCGGCCGGGCGCACCGGGAAATCAGTCAGGGCGGAGTGGGAGGCGATCCAGTCGTCCCACATCACCAGGCCCGCAGGAACAGTGGTCGGCTTCGCGGTCGAGTGCAGGACGACGACCTTCACCAGGCCCTGCTCGAGGGCCTCCATCGATGCAGCCGCGCCGCCAGGGCCGGTGATCAGGCCGGTCATGTGCGCATCGTCGATCTGGTCGGCGAGCTCGCGCAGGGTCAGCTGGCGCGAGACCGCGACCGTGCCGACGCCTGCCATCAGGCCGGCGGAGTGGCCCAGGATCGTGTGCAGGGTGTTGTCGCCGAGCACGCCCCAGCGCTGGTGCGACTCAGGCGCCGCCTCCAGCATGGCCGAGGCCGCGATCGCGAGCTCCGCGGCAGCCTGCGCCCAGGTGCGACGTGATGCCGAGTCGACGAGGGCGAGCTCATCGGGGGTCGTGCGCCCACGATCGGCGATGGGACCAAGGGGCAGCGCAGGCATGTGCATCCTTCAGGCAGGGATCTCGGCCAGGCTCATGACCTGACACGTCCGACGCGTGGAGGATACTCTGTCTTAGTAGAGTCAGACTCAAGAAACCACATCTCGTCACCCGCGCGATACGGAGCATCATGGATTTCGAGCTCAGCCCCAAGGCCAAGGAACTCTCCGAGAGCATGTGGGACTTCCTGAATACTCGCGTTCTCCCCGCCGAGGCCGAGTACTACGCGCTCCGCGCCGAGGTCGGCCCCGGTGATCCGCGTCTGCACACGCTGCCCCCGATCGTGGAGGAGCTCAAGGTCGAGGCACGCAAGCGCGGCCTGTGGAACCTGTTCCTCCCCGAGGTCAGCGGCCTGACCAACGTCGATTACGCCTCACTTGCCGAGATCTCCGGCTGGAGCATGGATCTGCTGCCCGAGGCCATCAACTGCCAGGCTCCCGATAGCGGCAACATGGAGACACTGTTCCGCTTCGGCACCGAGGAGCAGAAGAAGCAGTGGCTCGATCCCCTCTTCGACGGCACCATCCGCTCCGCCTTCGCCATGACCGAGCCGTACGTCGCGAGCAGCGACGCCACGAACGTCGAGTGCTCCATCCGCCGCGAGGGCGACGACTACGTCATCAACGGAACCAAGTGGTGGATCAGCGGGGCCAATGACCCACGCTGCGAGATCTTCATCGTGATGGGCAAGACCGACCCGAACGCCGAGGTCCACCGCCAGCAGTCCATGGTGCTCGTTCCGCGCAACACCCCCGGTGTCGAGATCACCCGCTCCATGCCGGTGATGGGCCGCCAGGATCAGCACGGTCATGCCTGGATCGAGTTCACGGAGGTACGCGTTCCGGTCACGAACATCCTGGCCTCCGAGGGCGATGGCTTCATGATCGCGCAGGCGCGCCTCGGCCCCGGCCGCATTCACCACTGCATGCGCGCACTCGGCGCAGCCGAGCGTGCTCACGCGATGATGGTCGAGCGAGTGAAGAGCCGCGTCGCATTCGGGAAGCCGTTGGCCGAGCAGGGCACCATCCAGCGCGACCTCGCCGATAACCGCATCGAGATCGAGCAGGCCCGGCTGCTGTGCCTGAAGGCCGCCTGGATGATCGATCAGGGCAATGCCAAGTACGCCAAGACCGAGATTGCTGCCATCAAGGTGATCGCGCCGCGCGTCGCCTGCAACGTGATCGACCGCTCGATCCAGGCCCATGGCGGGCTTGGCATCAGCGACGACATTCCGCTGGCACGTATGTACGGCTGGCACCGCGCACTGCGCATCTTCGATGGTCCCGACGAGGTGCACCTGCGCTCGATCGCGCAGTGGGAGCTCAAGCGCGGTCGGGAAGTTCGCTTCCCATCATGACCGGCACGAGGATGTCCGCCATGGCAACCTCGACCTTCGCCACCGGCAGCCTGCTCAGCGATCCGTCGAGCCATGCGCTCTGCGCGGTCGTGAGCATCTGAGTCATGAAGTTATAGGCCATCAGTTTCGCGGCGTACTGCTCGCGCGCCTTGCGCGAGCTGCGCGGCGGGCGCTCACTGTCGGGCAGGTAGTCGAAGGCTCGCTGCACATGGCGCTCCTGCCAGGCCTCGTAAGTGCGACGTGACTGCGGCGTGGCACCTCCGGTGTGGAGCATCAGGAATCGCGACTCGACCGGATGCGTGCGCCACCAGGCCCAGCCCGCGTAGATCACCTCGCGCAGCACCGTGTCGTTGAGCTGCTCGGCGTTGCTGCGGATGTGCTCGAACGCGGCACTGAACCCCTCGAGGCAGGACTGGAAGGCCTGGTCGAAGAGCTCCTCCTTGCCACCGAAGTGGTAATAGACCGCCGTCGGGGCAACCCCGCACTCCGCTGCGACGTCCTCGACCGTGGCCTCGGCATAGGTCAGCCGGGAGAAGACCGTGATCGCACCGTTGACGATCTCGGCGCGACGCGAGGGACGATGCGCCGGGCGTGATCGCTCGACATCGCCCTCGACGGCATCGATCGGGGTGCTGGACATCCGGCCATTATCGATGTGCGAGGGGTGAATATCCGACCAAAGGGGCACTTTCCTATGAAAGACTCCAGAATCATGCCCACTCCACGCACGGCCCGGCCGGCCAACCGGCCCTCGAGACGCCACGAGATCCTCGCCGCGGCCATCGAGCTACTGGCAGTGCAGCCCCCCGACGAGATCGCGGTCTCGGATATTGCCGCCCAGGCGAGCATGACTCCTGCAGCGTTCTACTACCACTTCTCCTCCAAGGACGAGATCCTCGACGAGATCGTGACAGCCATCGCGGCTGACTGGGGCGGTGTCATCACCGACCTGCTGGCCCACCTGGATTCCCCCACGCAGCTGGCCGATTTCATGGACACGGTGCTCACGTGGGTCGACGAGCGAGAGCGCGCAGCGACCGTGTACTTCGTGACATCGATCGGGGCCACGAGTACCTGCGAGGCGGTCCGCAAGCGCACCCGCGATGACCTCACCAAGAAGGCGACCAAGGCATTCACGGTCATGAGCCCGGCCAAGGACAAGGTCGAGATCGCTGTCGCCGGCTTCGCCCTCATCGCGCTCCTGGAGTCCGTGGCTCGCGCCCGGCTCGAGCTCGATCCGAGTTACCGCACCCTGGGGCCCATGCGCTTTCGCGCCAATGCGGCCGCTCTGGCCGAGCATCTCATCCAATAAGTACCTTTTGTCCTTTTCGGGGATCTTCTGGCCTTAAAAGCATTGACGTCCTATTATTTGCTACCCACACTATGTGGACGTAGGTCAATGGATGGAGCAGGCGTGAGCAACGAAGCAGGCACGAAGAACCCCGTCAGATTCGTGACGGCGGCCTCACTCTTCGATGGCCACGATGCATCGATCAACATCATGCGCCGCATCCTGCAGAGCCAGGGCGCCGAGGTCATCCACCTCGGTCACGATCGCAGTGTCGACCAGGTGGTTCGTGCGGTCATCCAGGAGGACGTCCAGGGCGTGGCGATCTCGTCCTACCAGGGCGGACACGTCGAGTACTTCAGCTACCTGCGCGAACTGCTCAATGCCCAGGGTGCCGAGCACGTGAAGATCTACGGCGGCGGCGGCGGCGTCATCGTTCCCGAGGAGATCGCAACCCTCGCGTCGCGTGGCGTGCGCATCTTCTCGCCCGAGGACGGACAGCGTCTCGGCCTCGTCGGGATGATCCAGGAAATGATGGTCGAGTGCGATGTCGATCTCGCGCACGAGCTTCCTTCTCTCGACGCCGTTCTCGCCGGCAGCGAGCCTGCTCTCGCACGCGCGATCACTGCCCTCGAGGAGGGTGCGGCCCCCGATGACTTCCGCACCGCCATCCACGATGCCGCCGTGCGAAGCAACACCCCGGTTCTCGGCATCACCGGCACGGGCGGCTCAGGCAAGTCCACGCTCACCGACGAGCTGCTGCGTCGTTTCCGCCTCGATCAGGAAGGCAAGCTGCGCATTGCCGTCATCGCCGTGGATCCCACGCGACGCAAGGGCGGCGGTGCCCTGCTTGGCGACCGCATCCGGATGAACTCCGTGGATCTCGGCTCGGTCTACTTCCGTTCGCTGGCAACGAGAAAGGCCGGCTCGGAGATCCCCGAGAACCTTGCCGACGTCATCAATGCCGCACGCGCCACGCACGATCTCGTCATCGTCGAGACACCCGGAATCGGGCAGGGCGATGCGGGCATCGTGCCCTTCGTCGACACCTCGCTGTACGTCATGACGCCGGAGTTCGGTGCTGCCTCGCAGCTGGAGAAGATCGACATGCTCGACTTCGCGGACGCCGTGGCCATCAACAAGTTCGAGCGCCGCGGCGCCGAGGATGCCCGCCGCGATGTGGGCCGCCAGATGGTGCGCAATCGCGAAGCCTTCGGCTCCACGTGGGAGGACATGCCGGTCTTCGGTACCTCGGCAGCGCGGTTCAATGACGATGGCGTCACCGCGCTCTACCAGTACCTCAAGGGCGCACTCGTCGAGCGCGGCCTCAAGGTCAATGAGGGCCAGTTGCCGATCGTTGAAGGCAAGCAGCCGACCGGGCTCACCACCATCGTTCCCCCGGCACGCACCCGCTACCTCTCCGATATCGCCGAGGCCATTCGCAGCCACCACTCCGTCACTGCGTCACAGGCCCAGGTCGCCAGCACGGTGCAGCACCTGGAGACCGCACGAGCACTGCTCGCCGAGAGCGGCTCCGGCACAGGCGAGATCGACGCACTCATCGCCAAGCAGCAGGCCGACCTCCTGCCGACAGTGAAGGCGATGCTCGACGAGTGGCCCGCGATGCGCGAGGCCTACCGCGAGGAAGAGCTCGTGGTCACTATTCGCGACAAGGAGATGCGCAACGCCCTGTGGCGCCAGACCCTCTCGGGCAATCGCATCCCGCGCGTGGCCCTGCCCCGCACGAATGACGCCGGCGACCAGGTCACCTTCCTGCGCGAGGAGAACCTGCCCGGGTCCTTCCCCTACACCGCTGGCGTGTTCCCCTTCAAGCGCGAGGGTGAGGCCCCGGCCCGCATGTTCGCCGGCGAGGGCGATCCCTTCCGCACCAACAAGCGCTTTCACCTGCTTGCCTCCGGCCAGCCCGCCACGCGCCTGTCGACGGCCTTCGATTCGGTCACTCTGTATGGCCGCGATCCGGAGGAGCGCCCCGATATCTACGGCAAGGTGGGCACCTCCGGTGTCTCCATCGCCACCCTTGACGACATGAAGGCGCTGTACGCCGGCTTCGATCTCTGCGATCCCACCACTTCGGTCTCGATGACCATCAACGGCCCGGCGCCGGCGATCCTGGCCATGTTCCTCAACACCGCCATCGATCAGCGAGTCGACGGCTTCCGCGATCAGCACGGACGCGAGCCGAATGCAGATGAGTACGCACAGCTGCGCGCCTGGGTGCTCGCGAACGTGCGCGGCACCGTGCAGGCCGACATCCTCAAGGAGGATCAGGGCCAGAACACCTGCATCTTCTCGACGGAGTTCGCACTGCGCTGCATGGGCGACGTGCAGAGCTGGTTCATCGACCACAAGGTGCGCAACTTCTACTCGGTGTCGATCTCCGGCTACCACATTGCCGAGGCCGGAGCTAACCCGATCTCGCAGCTGGCCTTCACCCTGGCCAACGGATTCACCTACGTCGAGGCCTACCTCGCACGCGGCATGAAGATCGATGACTTCGCGCCGAACTTCTCCTTCTTCTTCAGCAACGGCATCGATGCTGAGTACACCGTCCTCGGTCGCGTGGCCCGGCGTATCTGGGCGATCGCCATGCGCGAGCGCTACGGCGCCGATGACCGCAGCCAGAAGCTGAAGTACCACATCCAGACCTCGGGTCGTTCCCTGCACGCCCAGGAAATGGACTTCAATGACATCCGCACCACGCTGCAGGCGCTGTGCGCGATCAACGACAACTGCAACTCACTCCACACCAACGCCTACGACGAGGCCATCACGACGCCAAGCGCGCAGTCAGTGCGCCGCGCACTCGCGATCCAGATGATCATCGATCAGGAGTGGGGCCTGACCAAGAACGAGAACCCGCTCCAGGGCTCCTACATCGTCGACGAGCTCACCGATCTCGTCGAGGAGGCCGTGCTGCTGGAATTCGATCGCATCGCCGACCGCGGTGGTGTCCTCGGCGCCATGGAGACCGGCTACCAGCGCGGTCGTATCCAGGATGAGTCGATGCTCTACGAGCAGAAGAAGCACGACGGATCCCTTCCGATCATCGGCGTGAACACCTTCTTGAATCCGAACCCGGCCGAGATGGGCGAGCTCGAACTGGCTCGCGCCAGCGAGGAGGAGAAGGAGTCGCAGGTATCCCGCGTGCGCGCCTTCCAGGCCGCCCACCAGGGCGAGTCCGAGGCTGCCCTGGCTCACCTGAAGTCTGTTGCCGCCAGCGGCGGGAACACTTTTGCCGCCCTCATGGATGCCGTGCGGGTATGTTCGCTCGGGCAGATCACCTCGGCCTTCTTCGAGGTCGGTGGCCAGTACCGTCGGAACGTCTAGAGGAGATCGCGAGATGACACTCGGCAAGATGCTCAGCACCGACCCCATCGAGGAAGCCCGCCGCCAGTGGGTGGAGCACGGGTGGGAGTCGGCTGCCGACGGCATGGCGGCCGTCACCTCCCTCGTGCGCGCCCAGCAGATCCTGATGCAGCGCATCGACTCGGTGCTGCGCCCCCTGAACCTGACCTTCGCGCGTTACGAGATCCTGATGCTGCTGAGCTTCTCACGCAGTGGCGCCCTCCCGATGACGAAGATGGGTGCCCTGCTCCAGGTGCATCCCACCAGCGTGACCAGCGCAGTCGATCGCCTCGAGAGCCAGGCCTTCGTCGAGCGCGTACCGCATCCCACTGACCGTCGCGCCATCCTCGCCTCGATCACCGACCTCGGCCGCTCCCAGGCGGCGGCGGCAACCACCGCTCTCAACGCCCGGGTATTCGAGAACCTCGGCGTGACCGACAACCAGGTCGACCAGCTGCGCGGCGTGCTGCGCAGCCTGCGCGCGAACGCCGGCGACTTCTAGACCCTGCACTAACCATCCGCGAACCAGAACGAGGAACTCAATGAACAAGCTTGGCGTAGTCGGCTGCGGCCTCATGGGCTCAGGTATTGCCGAGGTCGGCGCGAAGGGCGGCTGCGACGTGATCGTGGTTGACGCCATCGCTCCTGCTCTCGACAGCGCGAAGGAGCGCATGACCGCCTCGCTTACCAAGGCTGAGGCCGCAGGCAAGCTGGAGGAGTCGGTCGACACCATCATGGGCCGAATCACCTTCACGACCGATCTCGCGGCCCTCGCCGATCGCGAGATCATCATCGAGGCCATCCGCGAGACGATCGAGGATAAGGCGGCGCTCATGGCCCAGCTCGATGCCATCGTCTCCCCCACGACCATCATCGCGACGAACACGTCGTCGATCCCCGTGGCCCAGATCGCCGCAGCCAGCACGCACCCGGAGCGCGTGCTCGGCATGCACT
>JBEGLG010000004.1:0-11934 GCA_041183645.1 Actinomycetota bacterium
TGCCCATCTGGGCAGCATCGATCAGGGCTTCAGTAATGGGCGAGTCGCCGGAGGTGCGGTAGAGGGTCTGCTTGATGGCGAGAACCTGCGGATCGCGTGCCGCCTGCTCGAGGAAGAGCTGAACGCTGGTGCTGAACGAGTCGTAGGGATGGTGCAGGAGCACGTCGTGCTCGCGCACCGAGGCCAGGATGTCGGGTGCGGCCGACGACTCGACCTGGTTGAGCTGGCGCGAGGTGCTCGGCACGAACCGCGGCTGCTTGAGGTCATCGCGATCGAGTGCGACCACTGTCCAGAGTCCGGTCAGGTCGAGGGGGCCGGGAATGCGGAAGACTTCGTGCTCATTGATGTCGAGTTCGCTGACCAGTAGGTCGAGCACGTGCGGGGAGATGGATTCCTCGACCTCGAGACGCACGGGCGGGCCGAATCGACGCCGCATGAGCTCGCGCTCGAGTGCAAGCAGGAGATTCTCGGCGTCGTCCTCCTCGACCTCGACATCCTCATTTCGAGTGACGCGGAAGGCGTGATGCTCGAGAATCTGCATTCCGGGAAAGAGATCATTCAGATGCGCGGCGATGATGTCCTCGAGTGGCACGAAGCGCTGCGAGCCCACGGAGACGAAGCGCGGCAGTGACGGCGGAACCTTCACGCGCGCGAAGAGCTCGGTGCCCGTGATCGGGTTGCGCACCACGACTGCGAGATTCAGCGAGAGCCCGCTGATGTACGGGAACGGATGCGAGGGATCGACGGCGAGCGGGGTCAGCACGGGGAAGACCTGGCCGTCGAAGAAGGGCTCGGTGGCATCGCGCTCGGCATCAGTGAGCTCGGCCCAGCGCAGGAGCTCGATGCCCTCAGCGCGAAGCGCCGGCAGAACCTCCCCGTGGAACACATTGGCGTGCTCGCGCTGCAGGGCATGGGCGCGCACCCAGATGTTCTCGAGTACCTCGCGAGGGGTGAGCCCACTGGCGGCACGCACGGCAATGCCGGTGGCGATGCGACGCTTCAGGCCGGCCACGCGCACCATGAAGAACTCGTCGAGGTTGCTGGCGAAGATCGCGAGGAACTTGGCCCTCTCCAGAGGCGGAAGGGTGTCGTCCACGGAGAGCTCGAGAACTCGCTGATTGAAGGCGAGCCAGGACAGCTCACGATCGAGGAAACGGTCAGCGGGCAGGTCACCGCCATGAATAGGCAGCGGGGTCGGCTGGGCCTCAGTGGGGGAAGTCTGCTCTAGGGACACAGGTCCATGGTGGCATAGGAGGGTTAACGCCCGGCAACCGCGCGATGGCGGTACAGAACGTCGGTATCCCAGCGGGAGAAGCCCAGCCCCTCATAGAGGCGAATGGCCGACGTGTTGCTGGCATCGACGTAGAGCATCGCCTGCGACAGGCCCAGGCCGCGCAGGTGGTGCAGGCCCGCCAGGGTGAGGGCTCGTCCGAGGCCCCGGCCCGAGAACTCGGGGTCGACCCCGACCACGTATACCTCGCCGATGGCGTCGTGATCGTGGCCGCCGCTGCTCTTGCGGCCGTGCACCTTGGTCCAGTGGAAGCCCACCACCGTGCCTTCGTACTCGGCGATGAGGAATCCGGCGGCCGAGAACCAGGGCTCGGCCATGCGTCGGTGGAGGTCGTCGAGTGTCCAGCCGCCCTGGTCGGGCAGGTCGGCGAAGGCTCGAGCGTTGATTCTCAGCCAGGCCTCATCGTCGGCTCCCGGCACGAAGGCGCGGATCGTGCAGCCCTCGGGGAGAACTGCCGTCGAGAGAGGGGCAAACAGCGAGCGACGCATCTGCCAGAGAACGCGACTGTGCTCGAAGCCCATGGAGCGCGCGAGTCGGGCGGCGGCGGCCTGCTCTCCGTGTGCCCACAGTCGAAGTCCCTGCCCCGACGTGAGCTCGAGAAGCGTGGAGATGATCAGGCGACCGACACCCTCGCGCCGCGCTGCGGGCTCGACGGCCAACTCGGCACTGGGTCCTTCCACGAGGTCGGTGCAGTCGAGGTGCGCGTAGCCAACGATGACAGAGGAGTTATCGCGGACGAGAACATGACGTCCGCCATCGTCGCCGCCGTGACGAAGGTGAAGGTAGACATGCTCGGAGAGCGGATGAAGTCCGTCGGTCGAGGTGACGTGCTCGATCAGCGCGATGACACCGTCGAGCTCAGCGGGGTCGAGATGCTCGACTGTGGTGACAGTGAGCGACCTGCTCATACGAGTGAGGGGTCGACTGCGAGGTCGTCGTCGAGCACCGTTTCGCCCATGGGCACGAAGCGGTAGCCGACATTGCGCACGGTGCCGATCAGGGATTCGTGCTCGACGCCGAGCTTCGCGCGAAGCCGACGCACGTGGACGTCGACAGTGCGCGTGCCGCCGAAGTAGTCGTAGCCCCACACCTCCTGGAGCAGGAGTGCGCGAGTGAATACTCGCCCGGGGTGCTGGGCAAGGAACTTGAGCAGCTCGAATTCCTTGAAGGTTAGGTCAAGGCTGCGACCGCGGAGCTTTGCTGTGTAGGTGGCCTCGTCGACCATGAGTTCGCCGCTGCGGATTTCCTCGGGCTCGGAATTCGTGACGCCGGTGGCCTCGCCGATGCGCGAGACGGCCAGGCGCAGGCGTGCCTCGAGCTCGGCCGGGGAGATCGTGTCGAGCAGGATTTCGTCCATTCCCCAGTCCCACTGCACGGCGGCGAGGCCGCCCTCGGTGGTCACGAGAAGGACGGGCACGTCGACACCGGTCTGCCGGATGAGGCGAGTCAGGCCACGGACGGCCGGTAGGTCGCGGCGACCGTCGATGACGAGCGCATCGCAGTTCGGGGCGTCGAGAAGGGCCGTGGGCTCGGCGGGCAGGGCGCGCACATGGTGGGCCAGCAGGCCGAGGGCCGGAAGTACCTCGGACGAGGGCTCCATGGCGCGAGTGAGCAGCAGAAGTCGCATGGTCACCGCCTTTCACCCTGAGGAAGGACCCCAGGGTACGGCATCGGGGACAATGATGACCGGGCCGGCAATCCATGCGGGCGTGGGCGAGGGGCAGGAGGGGCGGCAGATGGGCGCGGAATTCGACTCCACGGTGCTCGTCTCGCGCGATGGCACCTCGATCAGTGCCGGTCACCTTCGTCATTCGGGTGACCTCTGCCTCGTGGTGGCCCACGGGTTCACGGGCCGATGGCGCTCGGATCGGGTGCAGCGGGTGGTGGGCGTGCTGTCCCGCTTCGCCGCGGTGGTCGTCCTCGATATGAGAGGCCACGGTGAATCCGGGGGAGTCACGACGATCGGGCACAAGGAGATCTGGGATGTCTCGGCCGCCGTCGCCTGGGCGCACGAGCTCGGCTATCGGCACGTGGTGACCGTCGGGTTCTCGATGGGCGGCGCGGTGGTGCTGCGTCAGGCGGCCTTCCCCCGGGGCGACGACGACCGAGTCGATGCCGTGATCGCGGTGAGTGCACCGGCGTTCTGGTACTACCGCGGCACCAAGATCATGCGCCGCATGCATCGGGTCGTGGCCTCGCGTATCGGTCGATCATTCATGCGCACACGCGGCACGCGGATCGATGCGGAGGGCTGGCCCGATCCGATGCCCGAATCGCCGGTCGAGGCCATCACCCGCTACCCGCACCTGCCCGTTCTCCTGGTGCATGGTGATGTCGATCGCTACTTCCCGCTCGAGCATCCGCGCTCGCTGCATGCCGCTGCGATCTCTAGCGGTAATCAGGATGTCGAGCTCTGGGAGATTCCCGGCTTCGGCCACGCGGAGTCGGCCATCGACGAGCAGACGCTCGAGAGAATCGCCACCTGGGCGCGGGAACAGATCGCGAGGGTGGAGAGTTAGCACTGTCATGACAGGCGCCCTGATCCTCGTGCTCGCCCTGGCCGCTGCGACAGCATTCGGCCTCTGGCGGCGTGCTACCGATGGCCGCATGCGGTCGATCGGCGATGCGCGGCCGGTCCCCCTGCCTGAAGATGCGCCTCCTGCCGATGTGCATGACGCCGTTCACGATGAGCATGGCGGCGACGTGCTCACTGCCGCGGCCATCGGCACATCACTCGGCGAGGTCGCCACGCTCGTGCAGTTCTCGAGTGCGTTCTGCCAGCCCTGCCGTGCCACTCGCCGCATCCTCGACGAGGTCGTGCAGATGGTGCCGGGCGTCACCCATATCGAGATCGATGCAGAGTCGAATCTCGAGCTCGTGCGCCAGCTCGACATCCGACGGACCCCCACAGTGCTCGTGCTCGATAGGCGTGGGGCGATTCGCAAGCGGGCCAGCGGGGCACCTCGCAAGGTCGATGTCATCGCGGCGATAGGCGAGCTCACCCCCTGAACTGCGAGGGGTTCGCAGTTGCCCGACCCCGAGAACATCCCGGTATCAGGCCTTCTAGCGTTTTCCTCGATAACCGAGGAGGACACATGACCACCGCGATCTGCACCCGCACCGAGATCGATCCGCGCGGCCCCCGCTTCGGCGGCACCATCACGACGATCGTGCTGGCCATCGCGCTGGTCACCGTGGGAAGCCCGCTGTCCGATGTGCTCGTGGTGTGGCAGGCCATCGTGTTCGGCCTCGGCGCGATCGTCGGCCTGCATGCCCAGCCCTACGGCATCCTCTATCGCACGATCATCGGTCCGCGCCTTGCGCCGCCGCAGGTGCTCGAGGATGCCGCACCTCCGCGCTTCGCCCAGGCAGTCGGCCTGATCTTCATGATCGTCGCGATCGTCTCGCTCGTTCTCGGCGCGACCATCGTCGCAGCGATCGCTATCGGATTCGCTCTCGCAGCCGCGTTCCTCAACGCCGCCTTCGATTTTTGCCTCGGCTGCGAGATGTACTTGCTCGGTGCTCGCCTGCGTCACCGCTAGGCGTTCGCTACGGAACGATGACGGCGCGCCCGTCTACTCGGCCGGCGCGAAGGTCATCGACCGCTCGCTGCGCATCGTCGAGTGAGTAGACGGTCACTGTCGACTCGATGCGGCCCTCGCGCGCGAGGGCGATCACCTCGGCCATCTCCGGGGCGGATCCCCAGTTCGTGGTGGTGACGACCGACTCCGGCGGCATCGTGAAGAAGCTCAACGCGGTGGTTCCGCCGCCGAGGCCGACGATATTCAGCATTCCGCGGGCGCCGAGGAGTGCCCGAGCAGTCGCGAGCGAGGCATCGTTCCCGACGAAATCCAGGACCGCGGCGCATGAGCCGGCGAGATCGTGCTCCGCGAGCGCCTCGCCGAATCCTGCATCCGTCGGATCGAGCACGAGATCGGCACCGAGCTCGAGTGCGCGAGTTCGCTTCGCCGGATCGGGATCCAGGCCGATGATGCGCGCATCGCTGAGGAGGTTGAGGTACTGCACGCCGAACTGACCCAGTCCGCCGAGGCCAATCGCGACAGCGGTGCTGCCCGGCGCAAGTTCCGCGAGAGCGCGCTGCACGGCGCGATACGGAGTCAGGCCTGCATCGGTCAGCCCGGCTGCCTTCACCGGGTCGAGATCGCCGATCGGCACCAGGTGGCGCTCGGCGGGAACGATCATGTACTCCGCGAAGCCACCGGGGATGCCGATGCCGTTCATCGAGAGCACCTGAACCGAGCACATGTTCTCGAGCCCGGATAGGCAGGTCGGGCATGCACCGCAGCCTTGAGCACCGAACACGGCAACCGCATCACCGACGGCGACCGTGCTCACCCCCGCGCCTACGGCTTCCACGATGCCGGCAGTCTCGTGACCGAGCACTGCGGGGAAGCCGGGAAGAATCGCGGGATCACCGTCGATCAGGTGAAGGTCGGTGTGACACAGGCCGGCAGCGGTGACCTTGATCAGCACTTCACCGGCGCCGGGTGTCGGGCGAGGGATATCAACGATGTCGAGGAGCTCGCCGTATCCACTCAGCAGTGCAGCGCGCATGAGTCGAGACCTCTCTCAGCGGAACTGCGCGATGCGCGGCTCGGTGTCGTCGATGGAGTACTGAGTGGACTCCTCGTAGGCGATGCCCTCGGCGAGCTCGAGATCATCGGCTGCTCGATACAGATCCTTGTACGCGAGCAATGCGCCCTTGCTGTTCTCGGCGATCGTGGTGGCGAGTGCGTCGACGGCGGCATCGAGGCCCGCGAGCGGATGCGAGGCCGAAGCGAGCCCCCATTGCGCTGCCTGCACACCGGTGAAGGTCATGGCCGAGTACGACAGCAAGCGCGCTCGCTGCGGGCCGACCAGACGCGGAAGTCGCTGGCTCATACCCCACGACGGACGAAGTCCCCACTTCGCATGCGTATCGCCGAACTTCGCCTCGTCGGCGGTGATGATGAGATCGCAGGCCAGCGCGAGCTCGAGCGCACCGGTGAAGCAGAAGCCATTGATCTTGGCGATGACGATGGCCTCGAGAGCGGCGATCGCGTCGATGACGGCGCGCGCAGGGATATCGAGGTAGTCGCCTACTGCTCCTCCGTCGAGGGATCGGGTTCCGAGAGCCTTGAGGTCGACTCCCGCGCTGAAGGCCCGACCTTCGCCGGTAATGACGACTGCCCGGATCGAGGGGTCGGCCGCGATAGTGCCCAGGGCATCGGCGAGCTCGCCCAGCATCACCACCGTGATCGCATTCATGGCCTCGGGGCGATTCAGGGTGATCGTGGCTGTCGGCGCCGCGAGCTCCAGTCGGATCTGCTCGTAAGTCATCAGGCGCCCTTCATGTCATCGATGCGTGCCATGGCCTCGGGCACCGTGCCCGGAAGATGCTGATTGCCGGCGAAGATCATGCGCGTCACCTGACTACCGTCGGCAGTGAAGTCGATGTCGTAGGTACCCCAGCCCACCGCGCTGACCCCGGGGCCGGCATGCGTGTAGTTCACATACGCCCGAGTGTGCGGAGTTCCACTGGTCCAGGTGATCTTCTCGTTGACGATGAAGTGCTTCGCCACGAAGTCCGAAGTGAGAATCGAGGCCATGGTCGAGACGATCGATTCGCGTCCCTCCAGCATCGTTCCGCCCATGTCCATCACGGCGTCGGGCGCGAAGACCGAGCCGAGAAGCTCGAAGTCCTGGGTGTCGGCGGCGAAGGCGTAGTCGGCGATGAGCGCGCGAATTCGCTCGTGGGTCTCGAGTTGATCGAGTCTGGCGAGGATCGCGTCAAGGTCCATGGCCGCAACCTACCCAGGCGGGCCTGTCGAGGCCGAAGTTCAGCCCGAAAGTGACGAATCTCCCCACCCGACATGCGGGCGGGGAGATTCGGAGACGTGCGGAGGATTAGTCCTCGTGGCCGGGCTTGGTCGGCTCGTAGCCGGCGGCCTTCAGCATCTTGCGGAAGTCGACGACCTGCTGCTCGCCGCAGTCGTGACCCTTGGGACGGTCGAAGAACTCCATCTGATCGCCCACGTGGATCTTGAACTTGCCGCTGTGGTTCTCCTCGACGGTGCCAACAGCCTCGAGCAGGCTCAGGGCGTCGTGCCAGCGCACGTTGTGGCTGGTGGGGTGGGCGAAGATCGCGGTGAGGGTGTCGGTGTGGTGGTTGTTCAGGTGCACCGGCTGCTCTTGGTTGGTCATGACTGCCTTTCGAAGATGCGCGTCGTCGTTGATGCGCCTTCAGCCATCGTAGGTGACCGCCCCTCACGACTTCTCGGGATGGGTGGATCGTCCACAGGCACCATGTTGTCCCCAGACCCCGCCAGGCGTACAATTTTCTGTACAGGGAAGGAACCTACCGTGCGCACCATGTCCTACAGCCAAGCAAGGCAGAACCTTGCCTCCGCCTTCGACTCTGTGATCGACGACTGCGAGGAACTCGTCGTCACGCGTGCCGGGCACGAGCCGGTGGTCATCGTGTCGCTCGCCGACTATGAATCACTCAAGGAGACGGCCTACCTGCTTTCCAATCCGACCAACGCCCGCAGGCTTTTCGATGCCATCGAGAATCTTGAGGCAGGGTTGGGAATCGAGCGAGACCTCATCGAATGAGACTCGTCTGGGAGGAAAGTGCCTGGGACGACTATCTGCTCTGGCAGGAACGCGAGCCGAAGATGCTCAAGAGAATCAATACGCTGCTCCGCGATATCTCCCGAGGTGCAGACGAGGGAGATCCATACTCGGGCATCGGCAAACCCGAGGCCATGAAGCATGGCCTGCACGGCTTCTGGTCGAGGCGCATCACAGCCGAGCACCGTCTCGTGTACAAGGTCGTCGAAGACGAGGTGCGGATTGCGGCGTGCAGGCATCACTACTGAAATGACGAATGGGCACCCCTGAAGGGGCACCCATTCGTCATGGCGGTGGCGGTGGGAACCGTCGCTCCCTGACGTGAGCTCCTCCCAAATCCCCTCATCAATAAAGACGTCAGGGCCCCCGAAGGGACCCTGACGTCTTTGGCGGTGGCGGTGGGATTTGAACCCACGGTGAGCTTTCACCCACACACGCTTTCGAGGCGTGCTCCTTTGGCCACTCGGACACGCCACCGCGGAAAAGCCTACAAGCACGAAGTGGGACGGACCGAATCGGTCCGTCCCACTTGCGTATCAGCGCGGAGGATAGGGGATTTGAACCCCTGAGGGGTTTCCCCCAACCCGCGTTCCAGGCGAGCGCCATAGGCCACTAGGCGAATCCTCCGTGGGAGAGGCTACAAGTTGGGGGAGTTGGTGAGCCAATCGCCCGCCCCGTACCCTTATGGCGACCCCTCGTGCGGCGTCATCTCGCTGAACCCCCCCAGGGCCGGAAGGCAGCAAGGGCAGGCGGGCTCTGATGGGTGTGCGGGGGGTCCCTTGTCACTTCGCTGACGCATAAGGTTGCGGGGTGTCCATGGCCCTGTATCGCACCTATCGCCCCGCGCGTCTTGATGATGTCGTCGGCCAGGATCATGTGACCGACCCGCTGCGCCGTGCACTCGAGAATGATCGCGTCGCGCACGCCTATCTCTTCTCCGGCCCGCGTGGATGCGGCAAGACCTCTACTGCGCGCATTCTGGCTCGCTCGCTCAATTGCGAGAAGGGTCCGACTCCTGATCCATGCGGTGAGTGCCAGAGCTGCATCGACCTCGCGGCGAATGGCCCGGGTTCCATTGATGTGATCGAGCTCGATGCGGCGAGTCATGGCGGTGTCGACGACACGCGTGATCTCCGCGAGCGCGCGATGTTCGCGCCCGCGTCGTCGCGCTACAAGATCTACATCATCGACGAGGCCCATATGGTCACGACGGCAGGCTTCAATGCCCTTCTGAAGCTTGTCGAGGAGCCTCCGGAGCACGTGCGTTTCATCTTTGCCACCACTGAGGCCGACAAGGTTCTGCCGACCATTCGCTCGCGCACGCACAACTACACGTTTCGCCTTGTCTCCGCACGAACCCTGCAGCAGCACCTGGCCACTGTCTGCGAGGCCGAGGGCGTGCCCGCGGAGGCGAATGCCCTGGCACTCATCGCGCGTGCAGGTGCGGGAAGCGTGCGCGACAGTTTGTCGATCCTGAGCCAGGTCATCTCGGGCTCCGGTCCCGATGGCGTCACCTACGCGACGGCGATCGCGCAACTCGGCATGACCGACTCAACGCTTCTCGATGCGACCGTCGATGCGCTTGCCGTACATGACGGCGCAGCCCTGTTCACCGTGATCGATCAGGTCATGGACGCCGGTCACGATCCGCGTCGATTCGTCACCGATCTGCTCGAGCGGATGCGCAACCTCATCGTGCTGCAGCACGTGAGCGGTGCTGCCCAGCTCGGCCTCATCGACGCACCCGAGGACGACATTGCCCGCCAGGTCGAGCAGGCATCACTCTTCGGCGCATCCGAGCTCGCGCGGGCATCCGATGTCGTGAGCGAGGGCCTCAGCGGACTGAAGGGCGCCACTGCACCTCGACTTCATCTCGAGCTGATGGCCGCGAAGCTCCTGCTGCCGGCGACCGATACCGATGAGCGCGGCACCCGTGCCCGTCTCGATCAGCTCGAGCGCCGCATCTCCTCAGGCGAGTTCCACCAGGCTGCGCATCCGGCTGATGCCCCCATCGCGGCGCCGAGCGCAGCAGCGCCCCAGGTATCGAGCCCCGCGATCCCCGTTCCCCCTGTCGCGCCTGCTGCGTCTGCACCTGCAGAGGTGCCCGCCACGGCTCCGGTCGAGGCTCCGTCGCGCCCGAAGAAGCTCAGCGATGTCGCGCCCACGACCAAGAAGGACTCCGCGGCAAGTCGACCCCCGATGAAGCCCGCCGAGAAGGCGGCCGTGGCCGAAGCCGAGGCAGCAGCGGCGGAACCCGTGGTCGCTCCCACCAACCCGAATGCCTCGCTGCCCCAACTGGTGTCGATGTGGCCGGCGATTCTCGATGCCACCAAGTCGTACTCGCGCGTTGCGTGGATGGTCTTCAGCGACTCCGCCCCGCTGTCACTCGAGAACGGAGTGCTCGCGGTCGGCGTCGAGAATGCGAGCAAGGCCGCGAATGCCAAGGCCAGTGGTCATGACGAGCGACTTCGCCAGGCAGTGCTCGATGTCTTCCGCACCGATGTGCGCATCGACATCGTCCTCGCCCCGAATGCCACCGCGCGACTTGCGCACGCGGCACCGGTCGATACTTCCGACAACGCGGATCAGTCCCCGGCACCGACCGTCACGATCGTGGTCGAGCCCGACGCACCGAGCATTGACGACGAGGATCTCGACGACACATCAGGTGTCGACCTGATCATGCGCGAGCTCGGCGGCACGCAGATCGGCGAGATCGAGCACTGATGATGTACGAAGGCGTCGTTCAGGATCTCATTGATGAGCTCGGCCGGCTTCCCGGTGTCGGGCCGAAGAGTGCGCAGCGCATTGCCTTCCACATTCTTGCGGCGGATCCCATCGATGTGCAGCGCCTGTCCGATGCCCTGCGCGAGGTCAAGGAGAAAGTGTGCTTCTGCACGATCTGCGGAAACGTGGCAGAGGAAGACCAGTGCCGCATCTGCCGCGATCCGCGGCGCGATCTCACGATTCTGTGCGTGGTCGAGGAACCCAAGGACGTCGTCGCGATCGAGAAGACCCGCGAGTTCAAGGGCAGGTATCACGTGCTCGGCGGGGCCATCAGCCCGATCGAGGGCATCGGCCCCGATGACCTTCGCATTCGCGAGTTGATGAGTCGTCTCTCCGATGCCACGATCACCGAGGTCATCTTGGCCACTGACCCGAACCTCGAGGGCGAGGCCACCGCCACGTACCTGGCCCGGATGATCAGCCCCCTCGGGGTGGCGGTCTCGCGACTGGCCAGCGGCCTGCCTGTCGGCGGCGATCTGGAATACGCGGATGAGGTCACCCTGGGCCGGGCCTTCGAGGGCCGTCGTCGCGTCTGAGAGCTCGCTCTGCCCGATTTTCGCGATGTAAGCGTGACCAATAGAATTCCCGCTTGTGGCTCTGATTGTTCAGAAATTTGGTGGTTCCAGCGTCGCTGATGCCGAGAGCGTCAAGCGTGTCGCGAAGCGAATCGTCGAGACCAAGCGCGCCGGCAACGAGGTTGTCGTCGTCGTCTCCGCCATGGGCGACACCACTGATGAGCTCCTCGATCTCGCCGAGCAGGTCTCTCCCGAGCCCCCCTCACGTGAGCTCGACATGCTCCTCACGGCAGGTGAGCGCATCTCGATGGCGGTCCTGGCCATGGCCATTGCCGATCTGGGCGAAGACGGTCGCTCGTACACCGGTTCACAGGCAGGCCTCATTACCGACTCCGCCCACGGCGCCGCTCGCATCATCGATGTCACCCCCGGTCGTATTCAGGAGGCCCTCGCCGAAGGCGCGATCCCGATCGTCGCGGGCTTCCAGGGCGTCGCTCAGGACACCAAGGACGTCACCACGCTCGGTCGCGGTGGCTCCGACACCACTGCCGTGGCTCTCGCGGCAGCGCTGAAGGCCTCCGTCTGCGAGATCTACACCGACGTCGACGGCGTGTTCAGCGCTGACCCGCGCGTCGTTCCCGCGGCTCGCCAGGTTCCGTTCATCACCTATGAGGAGATGCTCGAGCTCGCGGCCGTCGGCGCGAAGGT
>JBEGLG010000005.1:0-7496 GCA_041183645.1 Actinomycetota bacterium
CCTCTCGCACAGCTGCGGCAGCTCTCGTCGGGAGGGGCCTCCTCGACGGGGAAGCGCTACTGGCCGGCCGAGTTCAGCTGACCGATGACGGTCGGCTCCTGGCGGATGCGGTCGTACGCGACCTTCTCGGGTAGGTGTACCACTCAGGCTACGGTGGTACACTTACGGGGTGCCGACGACCAAGCCGCGCCTGCAGGTGACCGAGACCCCCGAGCTCACGGCCGCCCTTGATGCAGCCTGCGCGAAGGTCCCCGATGAGCCGAGATCCCAGGTGCTGGCGCGGCTGGCGCTGGAGGGATTCGCGGCGCGAGAGGACTCTCAGGTCGAAATCCGCACCGCACGGCTCTTGGCGCTCCACGAACTCACGACAAAGTTCGCCCATGTGTATCCGCCGGGCTACCTCGACGAGCTGCGCAATGACTGGGAAGGCCGCCCGTGATCGTGCTGGATGCGAGCGTCCTCATCGCGGCCATGACTCCCGAGGATGCCCACCATGTCGCGGCAATGTCGCTGCTCGCCACGCTCGAGGTGGGTGGGGCCAGCGTGATTCATGCCGTGAATCTGGCCGAAGTGCTGGTGGGGCAGGTGCCCTATGGGCTCGAAGAATCGGCAGCCAGCTCCATCGCGGCGGTTGGCGTTGATGCGCTGAATACCGACCCTGACTCGCCTGTACGCCTCGCTCGCCTGCGCGCCGCCACCAAGTTAGGCCTTCCCGACTGCTGCGCGCTCGATGCTGCGCTCGAGACGGGGTACGCCATCGCGACCTTCGACGACCGCCTTGCCCGCGTCGCGGCGTCCTTGGGCATCCCGCTTGCCGCGTAGGCCGAAATGCCCCTGACTGCGTAGGATTGGCACTCAGGAACTCCGAGTGCCAATGCCCGGAGTGCGTCGAGGAGGTGCCCGTGCTCGAGGACCGTCGCCTCGCCGTGCTGCGCGCCATCGTCGACGACTACGTCACGACCCAGGAGCCCGTGGGCTCCAAGGCCCTGGTCGAGCGCCACAACCTCGGCGTCTCGCCGGCCACGATCCGCAATGACATGGCCGCGCTCGAGGACGAGGGCTACATCACCCAGCCGCACACCTCGGCCGGTCGCGTGCCGACCGATCTCGGCTATCGCATGTTCGTCGACCGCCTGTCGACCGTGAAGCCGCTGACCTCAGCCGAGCGCAAGGCGATCCAGAGCTTCCTCGAGGATGCCGTCGATCTTGACGATGTCATGGCTCGCACCGTGCGACTTCTCTCGCAGGTCACCCGCGAGGTGGCCCTCGTGCAATACCCGACGCTGTCGCGCTCCTCGGTGCGTCACGTCGAGGTCGTGTCGCTGAGTACCACTCGCGTTCTCGTGGTGCTGATTGCCGACACGGGTCGTGTCGATCAGCGCTCGATCGACACTGCCGCACCGATTGAGGAAAGCCTCGTCGCCGATGTGCGCGCGCGCATCGCACTGGTGATCGGCGGGCGCCGATTCGTCGAGGTACCCGATCTGCTCGCCGGTTTCGTCGAGTCCTTCGAGGCTCACGATCGCGCCTTCGTCACCGCGGTGGCTGCGAGCGTGATGGAGCTCGCCGTCGAGAAGTCCGATCAGCGCGTGATGATCGGCGGCACGGCGAACCTGACCCGACGCGGCGACGGCCTGCCGATGAACCTGCAGTCGGTGCTCGAGGCCCTCGAGGAGCAAGTCGTGCTGCTCAAGCTGCTCGGCGAGGCGTCGGCCGGTGACTCGATCCTGGTGCGTATCGGTCACGAGAACGCCGTGCAGGGCATGGAGGCCACCTCCGTGGTCAGCACCGGTTATGCACGCGGCAATGAGCTTGTCGCATCACTCGGCGTCGTGGGACCGACCCACATGGACTACGCCTCCAACATGGCTTCGGTACACGCGGTGGCGCAGTACCTCGGTCGAATCCTGAGCGATCAGTAGGGATATACGTGGCAACCGATTACTACGCACTTCTTGGCGTCTCGCGCGACGCGGGCGCCGACGAGATCAAGAAGGCGTACCGCAAACTCGCGCGCGAGCTTCACCCTGACGTCAATCCTGATCCCGAAGCGCAGGAGAAATTCAAGATCGTCACGGCCGCCTACGAGGTGCTCAGCGACCCCGAGAAGCGCCAGATGTACGACATGGGCGGTGATCCGCTCAGTGCCAGCGGCGGTGGCTTCGGCAACTTCAGCCAGGGCTTCGATTTCGGCGACATCATGGATGCCTTCTTCGGCGGCGGCCAGCAGCGCGGCCCGCGCACGCGGTCGCGTCGCGGCCAGGATGCCTTGATCCGCATCCAGATCGATCTTGCAGGCGCCGTCTTCGGCGAGGAGCGCGAGATCACCATCGACACCGCCACCACCTGCCTGAGCTGTCACGGTGCGGGCACCGCCTCCAACAGCCAGCCCGAGACCTGCGTGATGTGCAAGGGCCGCGGTGAGATCCAGCAGGTGCAGCGTTCCTTCCTCGGGCAGGTCATGACCTCGCGCCCGTGCCCGCAGTGCCAGGGATTCGGCACCACGATCCAGCATCCGTGCCATGAGTGCGCGGGCGACGGTCGCGTGCGCACGCGTCGCACCATCACGATTGCCGTGCCCCCGGGTGTCGACACCGGCACCCGCATCCAGCTGACCGGCGAAGGAGAGGTCGGCCCCAACGGCGGTCCTGCCGGTGATCTGTACGTCGAGATCCAGGTGAAGTCGCATCCGGCGTTCGCGCGCCAGGGCGATGAGCTGCACTGCGAAGTCACCCTTCCGATGACCTCGGCCGCACTAGGCGCATCGATCACCCTCGACACCCTCGACGGCCCGCAGGAGATCGATGTCCGTGCCGGTACCCAGCCGGGCGAGGTGCTGATCCTCAAGGGCAAGGGCGCCGGTCGACTGCGCGGCGGCGGCCGCGGTGATCTTCACGTGCACCTCACCGTGACCGTTCCGTCCAAGATCAACGACGAGCAGGCGGCATTGCTGCGCAAGCTCGCTGACCTGCGCAATGAGCAGGTGACCCAGGTCGGTGTGAGCGACACCGAGGGCAACGGCCTGTTCTCCAAGCTCAAGGGATCGTTCAAGAGCCGGTGACAGCCTCCGTCTTCCTTGTCTCGCCGTCCTCGCTCGCGCAGGCGGGTGCGACCTACGTGCTCGACGGCCCTGAGGGCCGGCATGCGGTCGCGGTGACTCGCGTCGAGATGGGCGAGCGCATCCACGTGGTCGACGGTGAGGGCACTCGACTCATCGGAACTGTTAGCGAGATTCTCGGCAAGGACTCCTGCGTGATCGCCGTCGAGTCGATCGAGAGGCTGCCGGAGCCCTCACCGAGACTCGTGGTCGTGCAGGCGCTCCCGAAGTCCGAGCACGGCGAGCTTGCGGTCGACCTGCTTACCCAGGCCGGCGCCGACATCATCGTCCCGTGGGCAGCATCGCGCAGCGTCACTCAATGGCGCGGCGATCGCGCCGAGAAGTCGCGTGCGAAGTGGGTGCAGGCGGCGCGGGCGGCAACCAAGCAGTCGCGGCGCGCTCGTGCGCCCGAGATCCGCTCGATCGCCAGCCTCGCCGAGATTCGAGCACTCGTCAGCGCGGCATCCGCCGCCTATCTCCTCCATGAGGAGGCCAGCGCACTTCTCGGCCACGCCGCCGTTCCGGCCTCCGGCGACATCGTCGTGATCGTCGGCCCCGAGGGCGGGATCTCTCCCGACGAGGTCGAGGCACTCACTGAATCCGGTGCGCAGGCGGTGCTCATCGGTTCGACCGTGCTGCGGTCGTCGTCGGCGGGCGCCCTGGGCATTGCCGCCCTGATGTCACGCTCCCCGTCGTGGACAGGCGAGGGCATGGGAGGATCAGCAAGTGAGTGACTGCCTGTTCTGCCGCATCGTCGCCGGCGAGATCCCGGCCGACATCGTGCTGCGCACCGATGACTTCGTGGCCTTTCGCGACATCGCCCCGCAGGCGCCCGTGCACGTGCTGGTGATCCCGGCCGCGCATCACGCGAATGCCGGCGAGCTCGCCCAGGCCGACCCCCTTCTGGCAGGGCGCCTGATGGCCACTGCCCAGGAGGTTGCCGCAGCCGAGGGGCTCGACGATTACCGCCTCGTCTTCAACACCGGCGCCGACGCCGGTCAGTCGGTATTCCACGTGCACGGCCATGTGCTCGGCGGCCGCGCGATGACCTGGCCTCCCGGATAGCCATGACCTCCATCGTTCCCGCACCTGCGCCGGCCGGGCCCCCGCATGCGCAGGCCATGATCACTGTCCCTGCCTCGCAGCAGATGGTGGCCCTTCTCGGCACCGGCGATGAGTACCTGCGCCTGATCGAGGCCGGCTTCGCCGAAGCCGACATCCTCGTGCGCGGAAACCAGATCACGATCACCGGCACGCCGGCCGACGTCGCGCTCATCGAGACCCTCTTCGGCGAAATGCTCGCCTTCCTGCGCACCGCTCAGCCGTTGAGCCTGGAATCCGTCGAGAGGTCCATCTCGCTCATTCGCTCGGGCGAGCGTCCGACCGAGATCCTGAGCTCGAACATCCTGAGCAATCGCGGTCGCACCATTCGCCCCAAGACCGTGAATCAGAAGAACTACGTTGACGCGATCGACAAGAACACGATCGTGTTCGGCATCGGGCCTGCCGGCACGGGCAAGACCTATCTCGCCGTCGCGAAGGCGGTTCAGGCACTCCAGGCCAAGCGCATCACGCGCATCGTGCTCACTCGACCGGCCGTTGAGGCGGGCGAACGGCTTGGCTTCCTGCCGGGCACGCTCTCCGAGAAGATCGACCCCTACCTGCGGCCGCTGTACGACGCTCTGCACGACATGATCGATCCTGAGTCGATCCCGCGACTGATCACCAGCGGCACCATCGAGGTCGCGCCGCTGGCCTACATGCGCGGCCGCACCTTGAACGACGCGTTCATCATTCTCGACGAGGCGCAGAACACCACGGCCGAGCAGATGAAGATGTTCCTGACTCGACTCGGCTTCGGCTCGACGATGGTCGTGACCGGCGATGTCACCCAGGTCGATCTCCCGGGCGGCGCCACGAGCGGGCTCCGTGTGGTCTCCGAGATTCTCGAGGGCATCGAGGACGTCGAGTTCTGCCGCCTGAACTCCACCGACGTCGTGCGCCACAAGCTCGTCGGCCGCATTGTCGAGGCCTACGACAAGTACGACCAGAAGCGGGAGCAATGACCGGCATCACCGTGATGAACGAGAGCGCGGTCGACTGCGATACCGATGCGCTTGCCCGGCTCGCCGCCTTTCTCCTTCCGCTCGTGCGCGTAGCCGATGACTGCGATCTGAGCATCACGATCGTCGACGAGCCGCGCATGGAGGAACTGCATATCCAGTGGATGGATCTCCCTGACGCCACCGATGTGCTCTCGTTCCCGATGGACGAGCTTCGAAGTGCCGGTGAGGGCGAGGAATTTCCGTCGGGCATCCTCGGCGACATCGTTCTGTGCCCGGCGTTCGCGCGACAGCAGGCGGCCGAGGCCGGTCGCACACTCGATGGCGAGCTTCAGTTCCTCACGACTCATGGCCTGTTGCATCTGCTCGGCCACGATCACATGACTCCCGAGGAGTACGACCTGATGTTCGCACTTCAGGATGACCTGCTGGCGAAATGGAATGCCGCATGAACACCTCCCAGGCCTGGCTGCTGATCCTCTCTCTCGCTCTCATCGTGGTCTCCGGGCTGATGGTCAGTGCCGAGACAGCGATCGGCCGGGTATCGCGAGGCCATATCGAGGAGCTCGGCCGCGAGGGCGAGAAGCGGGCTGCCCGTCTGATCCGAGTACTCGATGATCGCGCCCGTTACGTCAATGTCCTGCTGTTCTTGTCGACGATCGGAACAGTGACCGCAACCGTTCTCGTCGGCTATGTGTGCGTCGGGATGTTCACCGATTGGCCCATCGGCTGGGCGATGACTCTGGCTGTCGCGATCATGGTCGTGATCTCCTACGTGGCCCTCGGTGTCGCTCCGCGCACCCTCGGCCGCCAGCATGCCGACCGCATCGCACTCGCTTCCGCGGGCATCGCTCGATTCCTCGCCGCCCTGCTCGGCCCGCTCACGTCGCTACTCATCCTGGTCGGCAATGCACTCACGCCGGGCAAGGGATATCGCGAAGGCCCGTTCGCCTCGGCAGCCGAGCTGCGCGAGTTCGTCGACATGGCCGAGGCCAGCAGCCTGATCGAGGACGACGAGCGCCAGATGATCCACTCGGTGTTTGAGCTCGGCGAGACCTATGCGAAGGAGGTGATGGTCCCGCGCACCGAGGTCGTGTTCATCGAGCGCGATCGCACCCTGCGCCAGGCCCTGTCGCTCGGCCTTCGCTCGGGCTTCTCGCGCATCCCGGTGATCGGCGAGAACACCGACGACATCATCGGCATCGTCTATCTCAAGGATGTCGTGCGCCGCACCTTCGAGCATCGCGAGGCCGAGCAGACCGAGAAGGTCGACTCGATCATGCGCCCGGCCTACTTCGTTCCCGACAGCAAGCAGGCCGATGACCTGCTGCGCGACATGCAGGCCAACCGCCAGCATCTGGCGATCGTGATCGACGAATACGGCGGCACCGCCGGCGTGGTCTCGATCGAGGATGTCCTCGAGGAGATCGTGGGCGAGATTGCCGACGAGTACGACACCGAGTTGCCCGAGGTCATCGAGCTCGCCGATGGCGGCTACCGGGTCAGCTCGCGCATGCATGTCGAGGATTTCGCCGAGCTGGTCGATATCGAGCTGGACTCCGAGGAGGAGGGAGTCGACACGATTCTCGGCCTGATGGGCCTTCGCCTCGGTCGAGTCCCGATCGCGGGCTCCGAGGTAGTCGAGAACGGCTGGCGCCTGGTCGCCGAGCAGGGTGTCGGCAGGCGCAAGCGCATCGGCACGATTCACGCCATTCCCGTGGAGGCGGCGCCGGAGGAGTCAGGAGATGAGCATGAGTGATGCCCTCGATGCCGAGGACGCCAAGTTGCTGACCCTCGCACGCGGTGCACGCGGCCGTATCTCTGCCTTCCAGGGCGCTGCACTTCGCGATGAGATGGGTCGCACGTACTCCGCGGCCACGGTCGACAACGGCGTCGTGGCTATCAGCGCCCTCGACCTTGCGGTGGCGCAGGCGATCTCGGCCGGTGCCCGTGGCGCTGAGGCCGCCGTGGTCGTGGGTGGCGAGAGTGTCGAGATCGACGGCTTCCGATCGCTCGCCGGCGATGGCGTGCCGGTCTATGCGTGCACCCCTGCCGGTGCGGTGACCGATACCGTGCTCACGTGAGCGAGTACAGAAGCGGGTTCGTCTCCCTCGTAGGCCGCCCGAACGCCGGTAAGTCGACTCTGACCAATGCCATCGTCGGGCAGAAGGTCGCGATCATGTCCGACCGCCCGCAGACCACGCGCCGCGCTCTCCGCGGCATCGTCACTCGCGAGGATGCGCAGCTGATCCTGGTCGACACCCCCGGCCTGCATCGTCCGCGCACGCTTCTGGGTGAGCGACTCAATGACGAGGTGCGCGAGACCTGGAACAGTG
>JBEGLG010000006.1:0-13115 GCA_041183645.1 Actinomycetota bacterium
AGGAGGCCCATGAGTGCGGCCCATGCGGTGCTCTCGGTCAGCGCGGCCGGTGTGGCCTTCCCCTGGTGCACGCCGATGAAGGAGTTCACGCACACGACGAGGAGGTTGCCGAAGAAGCAGGCGACGAAGGCCATCGCCAAGGTTGCGCCGACTGGGTCGCCGGGCAGCAGGTAGATCAGGATGGCGATGGCAGCGCCGATGGACGACAGGCGAAGCAGATTGCCGCGTCCGATGCGATTGGAGAGTGCGGGTGCGATGGCTGCGCCAATCACGCCTCCGACCGCGAGCGCGGTGCCATGCAGGCCACCGATGGTGGTGCTGGTGTGCTCATCGTCGCGCAGGAGTGCGAGCGATGCGCCGAAGGCGTAGACGAACCAGGACCACGTCGACATCGACGCGAAGGCCATGATGGTCGGCCTGTCATGGACAGGCGTGGTGTCGTCGGTTACCGGCGCATCGCTCTCGCTCATGAAAGCTGAGAAACGACGTAGTCGATGCTCGCGATCAGCTTGCGCACATCGGCGGGATCGACAGCCGGGAAGACCGAGATGCGCAGCTGGTTGCGGCCGAGCTTGCGGTACGGGTCAGTGTCGACGATGCCGTTGGCGCGCAGGGCCTTGGCAATAGCGGTCGCATCAATCGAATCGTCGAAGTCGATCGTCGCGACGACCTTGGAGCGCTTGGCCGGGTCGGTCACGTAAGGAGTCGTGATCGGGTTGGCTTCGGCCCAGTCGTAGATCGCCTTGGACGACTCTGCGGTGCGCGCGGTCGTCCAGGCTAGGCCGCCGTTGGCGTTGAACCAGTCGACTTGCTCGGCCATCAGGTAGATGGTGGCCAGTGCGGGAGTGTTGTAGGTCTGGTCGAGGCGCGAATTGTCGACTGCTGTCTGCAGGTCGAGGAACGGCGGGATCCAGCGGCCACTGCCGGAGATCTTCGCGACACGCTCGATCGCTGCGGGCGACATGAGCGCGAGCCACAGACCGCCGTCGGAGCCGAAGTTCTTCTGCGGTGCGAAGTAGTACGTGTCGAACTCGGTGGCATCGACAGCGAGACCGCCCGCACCCGAGGTGGCGTCGATGATCATCAGCGAGTTCGGGTCGGCTCCGGCCACGCGCTTGGGGGTGAGGGCCACGCCGGTCGAGGTCTCGTTATGCGGGGTGCAGTAGGCGTCGATGCCTGCCTCGGCGCTGAAGGCGGGTGCGTCGCCCGGCTCGGCCTTGATGATGGTCGGGTCGCCCAGGTGCGGGGCCTTCTTGACTCCGTCGGCGAACTTCGCGCCGAACTCGCCGAAGGTGAGGAACTGAGCACGATCCTCGATGAGACCGAAGGCGGCAGCGTCCCAGAAGCAGGTGGAGCCACCGTTGCCGAGCACGACCTCGTAGCCCTCGGGCAGGGAGAAGAGATCAGCGAGCCCCGCGCGCAGGCGGCCGACCTGTGACTTCACCGTCTTCTGGCGATGCGAGGTACCGAGGTAGCTCTTCCACACGGTGGCAAGTGCGGTGACCTGCTCCTCGCGGACCTTGGAAGGCCCGGCACCGAAGCGGCCATCGGCAGGCAGCAGCTCGGCGGGGATGCGGATCTCGGTGGGCTCAGTCAACGTCTTCTCCAATGGCGAGTGATGTAGGCAGTGCGGTGGTGCGGGTGTTCAGTTCGGGGTTCGTTATGCGCGGGGGGTGTAGCCGGTGGGCGCGACCATCTCGGCATCCCAGCCCGGAACCTGCTCGGGATTGCGCGGTGCCGGGCCGACGTACTTCGCCGAGGGGCGAATCAATCGGCCGGTCTTCTTCTGCTCCAGGATGTGCGCACTCCAGCCCGCGAGACGGGCGCAGGTGAACATCGAGGTGAACAGGTGTGCGGGAACCTCGGCGAAGTCGAGCATGATCGCGGCCCAGAATTCGACGTTGGTCTCGAGTGCGCGATCGGGGCGGCGCGAGCGCAGCTCATTGAGTGCAGCCTGCTCGAGTGCGACGGCAACCTCGTAGCGCTCGGCGTCGAGCTCCTTCGCGGTGCGACGCAGTACGCGGGCGCGCGGATCCTCGGCACGGTAGACGCGGTGGCCGAAGCCCATGAGTCGCTGACCGCGATCGAGGACGCCCTTCACGTACGCATCGGCATCGCCGGTGCGTTCGACTTCCTCGATCATGTGCAGCACGCGCGAGGGCGCACCGCCGTGAAGCGGCCCGCTTATGGCACCGACTGCGCCGGAGATCGCCGCGGCAACGTCGGCGCCCGTGGAGGCAATGACCCGGCTCGTGAAGGTCGAGGCATTCATTCCGTGCTCGGCCGCGGAGACGAAGTAGGCATCGATGGCCTGAATGTGGCGAGGATCGGGCTCACCGCGCCAGCGGATCATGAAGCGCTCGACGACGGTGTTCGCCTGGTCGATCTGCTTCTGCGGCACCATCGGCTGTCCGAGCCCGCGCGCGGACTGCGCGACGAAGGACAGGGCCATCACGGACACATGTGCGAGGTTCTCGCGAGCGGTGTCGTCGTCGATGTCGAGCAGCGGCTTGAGTCCCCAGGCGGGAGCGAGCATCGCGATAGCCGACTGGACGTCGACGCGAACATCGCCTGAGTGAATCGGGATGGGGAAGGGCTCGGCCGGCGGAAGACCCGGATTGAACTCGTTGTCGACGAGCAGGCCCCAGACATTTCCGTACGAGACGCGCCCGACGAGGTCTTCAATGTCGACGCCGCGGTAGCGCAGGGCGCCGCCGTCGCGATCGGGTTCTGCGATCTCGGTCTGGAAGGCGATGACGCCCTCAAGACCCGGTACGAACTCGCCCATGGTGTCTCCTCACGTGGATGGGCTTATTCTTCCGTCCTCGCGCTCGGCGCGCCTCAGGGGGGCGCAAGAAGTGACGAGACTCTCCTCAGAGCTCGCCGAGGCGGGTCGGGTGATGGAATGGGGGCATGAGCCAGTGGATCCCGCCCTCGGAGGAGGCCCCTCCTCGACTCGCCGATCTCCGGGTGACCTATGACCGAGGAAGCCTGGCCCCCGAGGATCTGCCCGACTCCCCGCTGGCGGCGTTTCACGGCTGGTTCGCCGAGGCCGCCGAGCTTCCCGAGCCCAATGCCATGGTGCTCGCGACGGCCGCCGCCGACGGGGCGCCCAGCTCTCGCACCGTTCTGCTCAAGGATGCCGATTCGCGGGGTTTCGTCTTCTACACGAATCTCGGTTCGCGCAAGGGTCGCGAACTCGCGGAGAATCCGCATGCCTCCCTCGTGTTTCCCTGGTTCGCCATCCATCGCCAGGTCGCGGTCGTGGGCTCAGCCGAGCTCATCGGCAGGGATGAAGTGACGGCCTACTTCAGGTCGCGACCACGCGGTTCGCAGCTCGGCGCCTGGGCGAGTGCGCAGTCGACGGTGATCGACGGGAGAGAGGGAATCGAGGCTCGGTATGCCGAGCTCGTCGAGCAGTACGGCGAAGACCGCGACATCCCCGTGCCCGAATTCTGGGGTGGGTGGCTCATCCGACCCTCGACCATCGAGTTCTGGCAGGGACGCCCGTCGCGCCTGCACGATCGGCTCAGGTTCCGAGCAGTTGCTGACCCCGCTGATCTCTCGCTTGCGGGTGATTGGGTGCTCGAGCGACTCTCGCCCTGAGCACGCGTTCGTCGCACGCAATAGATTTCCCGCGTGGCCCTTCTCGCTGATCTGACTCCGCTTCGGGTCAGTGCGCCCTATCGACGTCTCTGGGCATCGCTGGGCATCAGCAATATCGGCCAGCAGATGACTTCGGTCGCTGTCGGCTTTCAGGTGTGGGATCTCACTCACTCGAGCTTCATGGTCGGGCTGGTCGGCCTGTTCCAGCTCGTGCCGCTGATCGGGTTCGGTCTGTATGGCGGAACGCTGTCGGATGCCTTCGATCGACGCATTGTCGGAGTGGTCACCGCGATCGGCATGTGGACCTGCTCGGCGCTCTTCCTCGCGCAGTCACTGCTCGGAATCAACTCCGTGGGCGTTCTCTACCTCATCATCGCGCTGGCCTCGATGTTCTTCGCCGTAGGAAACCCTGCGAGGCAGGCGATCATCCCGCGCATCGTTCCGCGCGATCTCCTTCCCTCGGCGAATGCCCTGAGCATGCTGACGTGGAACTTCGGCTTCACTGTCGGTCCGCTGCTGGGCGGTGCGCTCGTGGCGATCACCGGAACCGTGACGTCGGCCTACGTCATCGACGTCGTTGCGTATCTCGTGCTCATCTGGGCGATGTGGATGCTGCCGAGCCTGCCGCCGATCGTCGTCGACGGCGATGAGCGACCGCGCGCCGGATGGTCGGCGGTGCGCGAGGGATTCTCCTTCCTCAAGGGGAAGAGGAATCTGCAGATGACCTTCTACGAGGACATCATCGCGATGGTGTTCGGCATGCCACGCGCACTCTTTCCCGCGATTGCTGCGCAGTGGTACGGCGGATCGCTTCGTGAAGTGGCGACGGTTCTCGGCGTACTTTCTGCCGGCCCGGCTGTCGGAGCCCTGCTGTCCGGCGTCCTCTCCGGATGGCTGCACTCGATTCGCTATCAAGGTCGAGCGATCGTGCTGGCGATCGTGGTGTGGGGCACCGCGATCGCTGCCTTCGGCATGGCGCGCTGGCTGCCGCTCGCCTTCCTGCTGCTGGCGGTGGCAGGCGCCGCTGACAATGTCTCGGCCGTATTCCGCTCGACGATCCTGCAGTCAGCCACGCCCGATGAGTACCGCGGTCGACTGCAGGGCGTGTTCACCGTCGTGGTGGCCGGTGGCCCCAGGCTCGGCGATGTCGAGGCAGGCACCGTCGCGGCTCTCGCGGGTGAAACGGTCTCGGTGATCTCCGGAGGAGTGGCGTGCGTGCTTCTCGCTGTCGGGCTCGCGCGTGCGGTGCCGTCGTTCATGAAGTACGACGCGCACCATCCGGTGGCCTAGGAAGGCTACGGATTAGTGTCGGTTGCGCAGATAGAGCGTGACGAGGGCGTCGAGGGTCATGCCCTGCTCCTCGGCCTTCTTGCGAAGTTCCTTGCGCAGTGACTTGGGGATCTCGACCGAGAGCTCGACGAGCTTGTCCTTCGCGGGCGGCCGGAGAGTGTCGGATGCCGACGAGCCCGCTCGAGTCGAGAGATCCTCGTCGGATTGCGGCGCGGCGGCCGGCAGGGTGGGATGCACATTCGCGTCAGCCGCCTTGCGCAGTGCCGGACGCGGGGTGGGATCGAAGGTGCTCACGGGTACTCCCTGACTGCTCGGCCGAACGGATAGAGCAACTGATCGAGAAGCTGGTCGAAGATGCCGCTCAGCTCGCGGCCCGCGGGAGAGTCCCACGCATGAATGGGAATGCCCGCGCCCTCGGACTGCGGGATCGCATTGCGCTCGGGCACCATGATCGGGCTCACGAGCGGACCGAATGCGTCATTGAGCTCCTGGATGCGCATGCGATGCTCGGCAACAGTGGTGCGTACGCGATTCATCAGGATCGTGGAAGTGCGGAGTGTGGGATTCGCGGAGTTGCGAATGACCTCGATGGCCTCGACTGCCTGCTGCGCGCCATGGAGTGCGAAGTAGCCGGGTTCGGTGACCACGAGTGCGGCATCGGATGCGCTGAGCGCATTGCGGGTGAGCTCGCCGAGTGAGGGCGGGCAGTCGATGAGCACGATGTCGTAGGTGCGCGGCACGTTCGCGAGGGCTGACTTCATGCGGAGCTCGCTATACGCGCCCTCGCGAGTGTTGCGATGCTCGAGTGAGCGCTCGGAAGCGATCACGTGCATGTTCGCGCCCCACGGCGTGGGGAGGATCGCGTCGATGGCGATACCCGGACGCGCATCAGCGAGAACGTCATTGGTCGTGAACGGCGGGTTATCGACTCCGAGACCCATGGTGGCGTTGGCCTGTGGATCCAGGTCGATCACGAGGGCCTTGAGCCCGCGATTCCACGCGGCGCTGGCGATGCCGAGAGTGACGGTGGTCTTGCCCACCCCGCCCTTCATCGAGACGACGGAGATGGTGGGCATGGTGATCATCGTAGGACTCGGCGACACGGCTGCCGGTCTCGCTCCCGTCGTGCGGCTAGTGGGCGGCGCTTGGCCGGCGAGCTGCGGCAATCACCCGGACGCCGACATAGGCCCACACGAGCAGCAGGATCCCGGTGGAGACTGCGCCGGCGACTTCAAGTGCTGTCACTCCGGTCACAAGTGCCATGGTCGTGATCGACAGGGTCATCGTGCCGATCGGGAACACGAAGCCCCACCAGCCCGGCTGCACCGGGAGTGGTCCCTGCCTGCGAAGTCGTCGCAGTTCGATGTAGGCAAACGCCGCCCACCACAGGCCCAGGCCAATGCCGATGGCGGACACGATCACGCCGAGCTCGATGCCCTGCACGAATGGCACGTCAGTCGATTCGGCACTTTGCAGGAGCTTGACCATGGAGAGGCCGATCAGGCCCGAGGGCGCGAGCGGGATCCAGAGTGACGCCGCCATCATCGGGGCCACCGGCTCGCAGAGTGCCAGTCGGGCGACGAGAAGTGCGAGCACCGCGAGGAAGAGAATCGCCCCGATTCCATAGAACGCGAAGCCGATCACGATGAGCAGCGGTGCTGCACTGGGATGGGCCTGAATGAGGGGCGTGAGCCCGAGCGGCACGATGAGGTTCATCACCGGCGGGATCATCCAGCCGCCGTTGACTGCTTCCAATGCCGGCTTCGCGGCGACGATCTCGGTGAACCACAGAAGGCCGAACCCCAGCGCGGTCACCGCCCCGATCACGACGAGCACTGCGCAGACGGTCAGTGCTGCACCGGCGGGAATGACCTCGGGCCCGACCCTGCCCCAGTCGGCGGAGAGCACCAGGATGCCGGCCGGGAGGGTGGCAAGCATCGGGCCGGCGCCGGGAAGCGACATCTCCTTGAGCAGCGCGAGTCGATCACGCAGGCGGCGAAGGTAGCGGGGGAGCAGGGCTATGGCCAGCATGCTTGCGGCAATCAGCATGATCACCGCGAGTGTCATGAGCCATGCGGCATCCCACGTGGTGCTCTCGGTGGCGAACGCGAGGCTGAGCGCACCCGTGCCCATCACGGCGCCGTACCAGGCCGGGTGAGCGCTGGAGTTCATGCCGTGGTGCCTTTCGTCGAGGTGCTCGCCTGCAATCTAGGCGAGAGCGACGCCGATCAGCCGAAAAGTCGGCTGAAGAATCCACCCTGCTTCTTGGCCGCGGCCTTCTGCTCCGCGGTGCAGGTGCACCACTGGCCCTTCGGAACGCTGCTCTTGACCTGGGCGATGTGCTGGCCGCAGCCGGCCCAGGTGGTCTTACCGCAGGCCTTGCAGGTGACGGGGCGGCACATAGGAGGTCCTCTCGATCGACAATGGGATCACTATACCCCAGGGGGTATTAGGAACTCACGTCGGACAGGAGCGCGTGCAGGTGCGCCAGGTTCGAGATCGAGACAGTCGCGTGATGGCCGTTCAGCGCCGCCGTCACTGCTCCGGAGGCGAGCCCGGCCTGCACGCCGGCCGGCGCATCCTCGACCACCACGCACTCGGAGATATCCACGTCGATGAGCGAGGCTCCCAGCAGGAAGGGCTCAGGATGCGGCTTGCCGAAGGTGATGTCCTCGCACGTGACAAGAAGCGGCGGAGTGATGCCGGCTGCGCCGAGCCGAGCCTGGGCCAGCAGTACATCGGCACTGGTGACAACAGCCCACGGGATGCCCGACGCCTCCAGGTACGCGAAGAGATCGTGAGCACCGGGCATCGCGACGACATCATCGAGATCCGAGCGCTCGGCGACCGTCTGATCCGCGCAGAGCTCGGCAAGCTCGTCGGCATCAGCATCCGGGAAGAGGCGCCGCACGGTTTCGATCGCGGGCTGACCATGCAAGATCACGAGTCGATCGGCCACGCCCATGCGCTGCGCCCACTGAGTCCAGGTGCGTTCAGTCGACGGGCCGGAGTCGACGATCGTGCCGTCCATGTCGAAGAGCACTCCGCGAATCGTGCGCACGCTGCCGTCGTTGACCCGGATCTCCATGCACGCATCCTGCCGCATGCGCGGATCAGCCGTCCTTCATCTCCTTGAGCACCGAGTAGTCCGACAGTGCCACCTCGCGCTCGGCCTTGTGATCGACCATGCGCTCGGGGTAGCCCTGGGCGTAGCCATCGGGCTGATCCCACGGTTCATGCGCGCGTGCGCCGTCGAGATGCGAAAGCTCGGGGATGTATCTGCGCACGTAGTCACCGTCAGGATCGAACTTCAGGCCCTGCATGACGGGATTGAAGACTCGGTAGAACGGCGAGGCATCAGTTCCGCAGCCGGCTGTCCACTGCCAGCCGTGCGTATTGCTGGCGATATCACCGTCATGCAGCCACGACATGAACTCACGAGCGCCGCGCTGCCACGGCAGGTGAAGATCTTTCACCAGGAAACTCGCGACGACCATGCGCACGCGGTTATGCATCCATCCTTCGGCGCGTAATTGCCGCATCCCCGCATCGACGAAGGGGTATCCGGTGCGACCCTCAGCCCAGGCAGCGAATGCCGCATCATCGTCGGCCCAGTTCATGCGATCGAATCGATCGTCGAGCGACTCGCGCACGGAGGCCGGCGCCTGGTGGAGAACGTCGGCGTAGAACTCGCGCCAGCAGATCTCCTTGCGGTACACCTCATCACTCTCGCCGAGGTCGGCGAGAAGGCTGCGCGGGTGAATCTCCCCCCACTTCAGGTGATGGCTCAGGAAGCTCGTGCCATCGAGATCAGCGCGGTTGCGATCCTCCGCATAGCTCGCGAGTGCCGTGGAGCGGAACTCCTCCCAGCGATCCCAGGCGACCGACTCGCCGGCCTCCGGCATGCGCACGCCCGCGGGCGCTGCATGCTCGGGCAACGGTTCGGATCGAATGCCGTCGGCCAGCCACGAGAGCGACGGATCCGGCGCTTCGGCGGGAGCGCGCCAGCCGTGGCGGAACCAGGACTTGTAGAACGGCGTGAACACTCGATACGCGGTGCCGTCATCCTTCGTGACTCGACCCGGCGCGACGGCATACGGCGAGCCGGTGCGACTGAGCGGCACGCTCCCGAGAGCGGCCTCGACCGCGAGGTCGCGCGCCATTCCATACGGGGCGGAGTCAGCCGACACATGCACGCTCGTGGCACCCGTCTCGGCGCACAGCGACGCGATCACGTCGACCGGATCTCCGCGGCGAATCACGAGTCGACCGTCGAGGCTCGCATCGAGTGAGCGAAGCGAGGCGCAGAGATAGGCAAGGCGCACGTCGCCGGCAACATCCCAGAGCCGCGGATCGATGACGAAGACGGGAATCACCGGTCCGTCGGCGATCGCCGCAAGGAGGGCAGGGTGATCCAGGATTCTGAGGTCACGGCGGAACCACATGACACTCGACATAGGGCAAGGGTAGGGCCGATCGGCGCACGTCGCAGAGTCCAGGTGACACACTGTCGGCATGTGGCTCGCAGCGTTCTATGGCGGACTCGCCGCTGCGATGCTCATCGTCGGCACCGGACTTGCCTACGTACTCAAGCCGTCGCCGCGGCTGACCGCGATTGTCATGGCCATCGGAGCCGGCCTGCTCATCGGCTCAGTGGCCTATGACCTCGTGGCCGAGGCGAAGCTCACTCTCTCGCTTCGCTGGGTTGCCGTGGCGCTCATGGCCGGGGCGCTTGTGTTTGTCCTGGGCAGCCGACTGATCGAGAAGCAGGGTGCCAAGAAGGCCAGTGCATCCCTCGCTGCGCAGCGCAAGAGCCCGGTGCCCTCCGAGGACGCGGAGAGCAACCCCCTCGCCATCGTGCTGGGCAGCGTGCTCGACGGGATTCCTGAGTCCTTCGTTCTCGGCCTGAGCGTGCTGACCGGCGGTATCAGCTTCCCCCTCCTGCTCGGCATCTCGCTCTCGAATATCCCGGAGGGCATGGCGGCGGGATCAGGCCTGCGCTCGCGCGGCTGGCCGGCCACCCGCGTGATGGCCATGTGGCTGGTCGTCGTCGTGGTCTCGGCTGTGTCCGCCGCCATCGGTCACGAGATCCTCGCTCAGGACGATGGCACGTGGGCGGGTCTCGTCCAGACCTTCGCCGCCGGAGCCCTGCTCGCCATGCTGGCCGACACCATGCTGCCGGAGTCGTACCGGATCGAGAGATCGTGGACGGGCGCACTCGTCGTGGGCGGATTCGCTGCCTCTCTCCTCATTGCGGGCCTCGCTGCCTGAGCATTTCGCTAGATTGACACTCCCTGACAGCCCGATCCTGCGAGGACATTCGTGAGCGACCTGATCGACACCACGGAGATGTATCTGCGCACCATCTTCGAGCTGGAAGAAGAGGGCATTACCCCGATGCGCGCGCGCATCGCCGAGCGCCTGAGCCAGAGTGGTCCGACTGTCTCCCAGACCGTTGCCCGAATGGAGCGCGACGGACTTGTCGTCGTAACTGATGATCGCTCCCTGGCCCTGACTGAGGGCGGTCGCGAGACAGCGATGCGCGTCATGCGCAAGCACCGAATCGCCGAGTGCATGCTTGTTGACCTGCTACACGTCGAGTGGGAAGACGTCCATGCGGAAGCGTGCCGCTGGGAGCACGTGATGAGTACCGAAGTCGAGCTCAAGATCCTGCATGCGCTCGGCAATCCGAGTGTCTCGCCCTTCGGCAATCCGATTCCCGGTATCGACGAGCTGCTGCCCGGTCAGGCCGTGCAGGCCACGGGGCCGTCCGTCCCTCTCTCCGACGTGGCGACCGAGGAGGTCGCCCGAGTGATCGTGCGTCGCATCGCGGAGCCGATCCAGACCCATGGCGCCACCATGACCAGGCTGCGTCGAGTCGGCGCCGTGCCCGGCGCCTCGGTGAAGGTGCACACCGCTGCGGGCGGCGTGATGATCGGCAGCGCGGGCGAGTACACCGAGCTCTCCCTTGACGATGCGTTGCACGTGCTCGTGCAGCCGGCGTGAAATCCCGACGGATGAGCGGGTAATTAAGTAAGGCTACCCTTACCGACGCGGAAGCGGTCGGCGGCTGAAGTCGCTGCGCCGCAAGGGTTCTCGACGACAACGCCTCACCGGGCCAACGCGCGCACTCACTCAAAGAGTGCTTGACTTCACCACCCGGCGGGCAGCCCACGGGCGCTCAACTCTCAAGGAGGCGCGTCATGACCCTGGTACTCAAGGCAGGAACGAGCTGGGCCGAGACCAACTTCCCGTCGTACTCGCTCTACCCACCGACGGCGGGTCTGCAGGCGTGACGACTTCGGGAGCTTCTTGACGAAGGTCCGCAACAAGCCGCATCATTGAGGCAGCCGCCTCCTGCTGGGAGGAACGGAAGTGAGGGCCGGACAATCCGTCGGACGACGGAAGCCGGCCCTCGCGGTTTTCATGTGACATCGATAGTGATGACATGGATCGGACCCGATGGCTTCTCTCCCGCCACAAGAGCCCGGCTCGACAATCCGCACAGTGCGTCCGGAATCCAGAGCAACTGATCTTTGTGCGGATCACCATGACTGAGATGGGTCGCAGGTCCAATCCATTGTGCTCCGCGCAGTCCCTCCAGTGTTCGTATGTCCCGGCGGTTCAACAGTGGGTCTCGCCTCTCGAAGATCACGTGAGTCACTCCGACAGTCTCGAGAAAGAGGAGCAATTCCCGAACGCAGAGTTGGCGGGCTCGTTCTTGCCGAGAGTTCGTCAGGCCTACGCCGTTCACGAGAATGAGCTCACCGGGCAGTGCCTCGAGCAATTCCTGCGCTGAGCGGCGGAGGGCACGCCGCTCGTTGCGCCAATGGAATCGCCGTCGCTGGCCAAGGGGAGAATTGATCACAGCCCGACGAGTGCCCTCTTCTTGGTCAGGTGTGCAGAAGTAGGCACCGAGAAGATAGACGCCGTGACGAACATTGACGGATTCGTCAACCCATGCGGGCATCGGTGCCCTGAATGCTCATCCCGACAGGCTAAATCGACGCTGAGAACTCGGGAAGTGCCCTGCCTCAACCTGTGGACGGGGATGTTCAGGAGATGCCGGGCAGGCTAGAACGCAGCAGGGATCGCGGCACCGCGGTAGGGGAAGCCGCTCTGGCCCTTGTCGCCCAGCTTCACGCCCAGCGTCTGATGCAGCTGGATCGTGTTGAGGTCGAAGCCCAGGCGCGATGCGGCCATGTAGAGACGCCACACGCGTGCGGTACCCAGGCCGGCCTCGGCCACTGCTTCGTCCCAGTGATTCTCGAGGTTCTCGCACCAGTACTTGAGAGTCAGGGCGTAGTGCTCACGGAGGTTCTCCTCGTGACGAATCTCGAAGCCGGCCGAGTTCATGACGCTCATGATGTGCGCGGGGCCGGATAGCTCGCCGTCGGGGAACACGTAGCGATTGATGAAGCCGTTCTTGTAGTAGCTCTGCTCTGAGTCATCAGGGCGAGTGATGGTGTGGTTGAGCATGCGCCCGAGCGGCTTGAGCTTGGAGTAACCGAAGGCGAAGTACGACGGGTAGTTCTCGCGGCCAATGTGCTCGGTGAGGCCGATCGAGCTGATGGCGTCGAAGCCGGTCTCGGGAACATCGCGGTAGTCGCTGAAGCGCACCTCGGCGCGATCGGAGAGACCGCGCTCCTTGATGGCGTTCTGCGCGAAGGCGGCCTGCTCCTTCGACAGGGTGACGCCGATCGCCTTGACGCCGTAGTGCTCGGCTGCGTGCATGACCATGCCGCCCCAGCCGCAGCCGATGTCGAGCAGGGTCATGCCCGGCTGCAGGCCGAGCTTGCGGCAGACGAGATCGAACTTGTTGAACTGCGCGGTCTCGAGCGAGGCCTCGCCGTCGGGGAACACGGCACAGGTGTAGGCCATGGAGGGGCCGAGCACCCAGGAGTAGAACAGGTTGCTCACGTCATAGTGATGATGGATGGCCTCGGCGTCGCGGCGCTTGCTGTGACGGCCGCCCTTGAGCACGGCCTCCTGCGGCGGCGGGGTGGGGCGCTTGAGCGCCTTGCCGGCGAAGGTGCGGGCGAGCTTGATCTTGTCGCCGGTCGTGAGGTGATCCATCGGCATCGGGTACAGGCGCTGGAGCGCGGCATAGGCATCGCCGTGGATCTCGAGATCGCCGGCCACGTAGGCGCGAGCGAGACCCAGTTGGTTCGGTGACGAGGCGATGTACTCGACGGCGCGCGGGGTGCGGACCTCGAGGG
>JBEGLG010000007.1:0-10530 GCA_041183645.1 Actinomycetota bacterium
GCCCGCGGGCAAGGACGGCAGCATCAGCGTGACCTTTGCTGATGGCAAGACAGCCACCGGCAAGCTCGTCGGCGCGAGCCCCGATTACGACCTGGCGGTCGTCAAGGTCGATCGCACCGGAATCCCGACAGTTCCGATGGGCGTCTCCCATGACCTGCAGGTCGGGCAGAGCGTCATCGCGATCGGCTCGCCTCTCGGGCTCCAGGGCACAGTGACTACCGGCATCGTCAGTGCACTCGATCGTCCTGTGACTGCAGGTGAAGGCGGCGGCGACACCTCTTTCATCAATGCGATTCAGACCGATGCCGCGATCAACCCCGGCAACTCGGGCGGTCCGCTCGTCAACTCTGCCGGTGAGGTCATCGGCGTGAACTCGGCAATCGCGAGCATGGGCGCTGCTGCGGGCCAACAGGCCGGCTCCATTGGTCTTGGCTTCGCTATCCCGATCGACACGGTCAAGCGCGTCTCGAATGAGCTCATCAAGAACGGCTCGGCGAGCACTCCCGTCATCGGTGTCCAGCTTGATACCGGGTTCACCGGTGAGGGTGCCAAGGTCGGCGAGGTCACGTCAGGTGGTGCCGCTGAGGCAGCGGGCATGCAGTCCGGCGACATCATCACGAAGATCGACGGCAAGAAGGTCGCCGATTCCACCGCACTGGTCGTTGCCATTCGCTCGCATGCGCCCGGCGACACCATCACCTTGACTGTCGTCCGCGACGGCGACCAGGTGGTCAAGCTCCCGCTGACCCTCAAGTCAGCTCCGAAGAGCTAGCCACGCAGTCCAGCAGCGCGCCCCGGTCGGTCCTCCTCCCGACCCGGGCGCGCTGCTTCATTCCCGGGTTTCCCGAGATGCGGAAACCGTCGTGGGAAGGCACTCTTGGACGGTGCTTCCCTCACTGCCCTCTCCGCGTAATGCCCTCGACTCGACGCGTGAACAGATTGCCGCGGGCTTTCGACGGATCGTGTCGGGCGATCCCACCGGCGCACCCGACTGGGTGAGGGGCATGGCCGAGGGCTCAGACATCGGCTACTTCGGCCCTGACTCCGCGGCCTGGGCCGTGCACGGCGCCCTTCCCACGATCGTCGGCGGCATTCGCGCTCTGCTGATGCAGGCGCTTCATCCGGGTGCTCTCGCCGGAGTGATGCAGCACTCGCGCTATGAGGCTGATGCACTCGGCCGGCTTGCCGGAACGACACAGTGGCTGACCGTGGTCACCTTCGGCGACACGACCGCCGCGGATCGAGAGTGCGCGCGAGTGCGCGGCATGCATCGCAAGGTCTCGGGAACTTACGACTCCGATGGCGCTGAGCGCGCGTACTCCGCGATGGATCCCGACTTGCTGCGCTGGGTGCACGTGGCATTCACCGACTCCTTCCTGGCCACTCACCGTGTCTGGGGCGGCCCTATTCCCGGTGGCGACGATGCCTACGTACGCGAGTGGGCCAAGGCCGGCGAGCTCGTCGGAGTGATCAATCCGCCTCGATCGGTGGCCGAGCTCGAGCAGCAGCTGCGCGACTTCCTGCCCGACCTTCGCGGCGGCGAGGCGGCGGATCGAACAGTCGACTTCATCCGGAATGTGCCGATGCCCGTGCCCGCTCGCCCGCCGTACGCACTTCTCTTCGCCGGCGCGGTGGCCACGATGCCACCGGAGCATCGGGCGCTGCTGCGGCTGCCGAATGTGCCGCTCACCCTTGCGCGGCCCGCCGTCGGAGCCATGCTGGGCACCCTGGGGCTCGTGCTCGGCCCTCATTCACCGAGCCAGCAGGCGGCCTTCACCCGAATCGACCGACTCGCCGAGGTTGCCGCGATTTGACCCGCCCCCCGTAGGGCGGGTGATGATGGAACGCATGTGGCTGGTGAGGCGTTCTGTGGGTACGGCCGTGACGACCTCGCTGATGGGCGTGGTGGCCGGCGGCATCCTGCTCTCCGGCCTTGCCACCCCGGCGGGAGCCGTGTCCCCGAGCGCTGATCCCACTGACTCGGCCACGCCGACTGCGTCCGCGTCTGCCTCGGCGACCCCGAGCGCCAGCGCCTCGGCTACGCCGAGTCCGACTTCGTCGGCAACGTCATCGCCCACTCCCACCGACTCCGCCTCGCCCTCGAGTACGCCGAGCACTCCCGCGGCCACCGATGCGCCCTCCGCGCCCGCCACGACGCCGGTCGCACTTCCGGCAGCGCTGGGCAGTTGGTGCAACGTCCTGATGCCGTCGCACTCGATCACGGCGGAGAAGAAGGCCGCGTGGGATCTCATGGCCGGCAAGGCGAAGGCCTCGGAGGGCGGCACCTATCTGCTGTCCGAGCATCCGGACTGGAAGCCGCAGTCGCAGACCGACACCTCCGGTGATCGTCATGCGAACTCGCTCAACTGGGCACTGCCGCTGCTGTATCGCGGAGTTCGAGTGCAGAACGCGGCGATGATCGATCGATTCCGAAACCTCATCACCTATTGGGTCAAGGATCATCAGGGCAAGCGCGCCTACTGGGTCGACGGCTCGATCTATGGCGGCCTCCGCACGCAGACTCTGGTGTGCGCGGCGCAAACGCTGGGCGATCCGGTGATCGGGCAGGCGGCCATGCGCGACGCGCGCACGATGGCAGCGCGCAACTGGGGTGCCGTGCACGTCGCGAGCGGAGCGAATAACACCGACCTGATTCGGCAGACCGGTGCACTTGCCGCCTTCTGCTGGGCAGGCGATATCGCCATGCGGGATCGCGTGTGGTCGAGCATCCTCAGCGTCTCGCGTGGTCTCGTCCATGACGATGGCAGCGACGTCGAGGGTTCTCCCGGCTACGCGATCTATACCGAGCACCTACTGCGGATTGCGGCCGATACGGCTCGGGCCTGCGGCCTTGATCCGGCTGAGCTCGATACCTTGCGCGGGAACATGTACGACTTCATTGCGCAGGCCGTAGCCCCCGATTTCTACATCTCCTCGATTGGCGACACGGTCGATATGCCACTGCGCTCGACCTTCGGGCTCGGCGACGCTCGCGCGGATTGGGTGCGGTCGCAGGGAAAGGCCGGTACTCCGCCGGCACCGATCTACTCGAGTTACAAGGGCGGCTATGCATTCGGTCGCGCAGGCTGGCAGCCGCAGCCGGGAATGCCCGACACCTTCTACTCCCTGCGCTTCTCGAATGATCGTGCGTCGACACCGCACACCCACGACGATGGCACGAGTATCGCCCTGTTCTCTAAGGGCACCTGGTGGCTCGATGATCCGGGCCCGTACCGCTACGAGAACTCCAGCCCGCTGCGCGTCTACGTGAAATCGCGTGCCGCTCACGGCGCGATCATGGTCGGACACGTCACGCGCACGCGTTCGCGCGGCGTGCGCGAGGTGGCAAGTCACAGTGAGTGGCAGACCGGCGGAAATGACACGACCTGCGTGCGCGACCTGACATGGTCAGAGGTCGTGGTCACCCGCTGCACGCAGTACATCCGGTCCGTTGACGCCTTCGTCGTCACCGATCACGTGCTGGCCGGTCCGGGGCGCAAGGGTCGAAACGTGAGCGAGCGATGGATGATCGCGCCCAAGCTGAGTGCCTCAAACGCTAGTGACGTCATCACCCTCGCTTCGAAGGACAAGCGCATGGATGTCGTGAAGTCCGGCGCGGGGGGATGGAATGTGCGCGTCGCCGGCAAGGGCTCCTCGGCCGGATGGTTCACCGGAGTGTGGGGAGAGAAGGTTCCCGGCGCCGTGCTGTCGCGCACGATCAAGCTGCCCAGGTCAGGTCTCAATGACACCTTGGTCACCGTGTTCATTCCGCGCAATGACGGCGAGAGCGTTCCGGTCACGATCGCCGATGGTGCGACCACGATTACCCGTGGCGGCCAGACCATCGTGACGCCGCTGCCGACGCCGTAGTCAGCCGAGCAGTGCGCTGAGCTCCGCTCGCGTGGGAAGTGACGGCACCGCGCCGGCCTTCGTGGTGGCGAGTCCGCCCGCTGCGGCAGCCCACCGCAAGGCCTCCTCGAGGTCGTGACCTTCCGCCAGCGCCGCCACGAGCCCGCCGCAGAAGCCGTCACCGGCAGCGACAGTGTCGATCGGCGTGACCGGGAAGACGTCGATGCTTCCGGATCCCTCGGTGGTCGCCCAGATGGCTCCGTCAGCACCACGCGTGATGATCGCGCACGCAACGCCCAGTGACACGAGATGCGCGGCGGCGGCCTGCGCACCCTCGAGAGTCGAGGTGTCGAGGCCGGTGAGCTGAGCGGCTTCATGCTCGTTGGGGAGAACGATGTCGACAGCGCGGAGCAGCTCGACGGGATAGTCGAGAACCGGCGCTGGATTGAGAATCGTGCGTGCGCCGCGGGCCTTTCCTACGACCATGGCGGTCTCGATGGAGCCGAGGGGCACCTCGCCCTGAGTCAGGACGATCGCGATGTCGTCGATACCGCCCAGCGCTGAGGCAACATCGTCAGGGGTGACCTGCCCATTCGCGCCGGGCACCACCACGATGCGATTCATTCCCGTGCGATCGACCTCGATCAGCGCGGTTCCGGATGGCCCCGCGACAGTGCGCACGCCCGCATCGCCGATGCCCTCGGCGGTCACGATTCCGCGCAGCCAGGATCCCGAATCGTCGGAGCCCACCGCTCCGATCATCTCCACGCGTGCACCCAGTCGTGCTGCGGCCACGGCCTGGTTGAGGCCCTTGCCGCCCGGATGCTGATCGAGGGTGCGGCCCATGACGGTCTCTCCCGGGTCAGGCATGCGATCGAGTCCGACCACGAGATCGACATTCAGGCTGCCCACCACCACGACTGTTCCCATGCCGCAAGTATTGCGCTCGGCCCCGGGTGCCGACGCGATTCCCCTGCGCATGCTGCGCCACAATGGGGCGGAGCGTCGTGAAAGGGAATCCCATGAGAATCGCCATCGGCAGTGACCACGCAGGCTTCGTGCTGAAGTCGGCACTCCAGGAGTGGCTGGTGTCCGAGGGCTATGACGTCAATGACTGCGGAGCCTTCAGCGATGAGCGCGTCGACTACCCGGTGTTCGGCGCCAAGGTGGGTGAGGTTGTCGCGGCAGGAAATGCCGACTTCGGCGTTCTCGTCTGCGGAAGCGGTCAGGGCATCTGCATGGCCGCCAACAAGATCATCGGCATTCGCGCGGGAGTCATTCGCGATGACTGGGACGCCGAGATGACTCGTCGTCACAATGACGCCAACGTCGCCTGCTTCGGGGAGCGAGTCACCGAACCCGAAGTCGCGATTGCCGCTCTGCGCATCTTCCTCAGCACCGGTTTCGAGGGAGGGCGGCACGAGCGTCGCGTCGAGTTGCTCGCTGCACTCGATGAGGGCGCCGAGATCTAGCTCAGTGTCGTGCCGGAGCGTGCAGCGCTGACCAGACGCCTCACTGCCCCGATCACTCTTGCGGGATCATCCTGCTGGATCACATGGCCCGACTTCGGGTCGTACCAGTGAAGTGAGTTGCTCGAGAGCGCGGCAGCCTTGGACTGCTCGGCATTCCACCGCTGGTCATTCGCCCCTGCGGGATGAGCGCTTCCCGCGGTCAGCACGATGAGCGGGAGCGCCCCGAGATCAGGGCCGCCATGCGCGGCTCGCTCACTCGCATTCATGTTGATTGTCGTTCCGCCCTCATGCCAGTTACCCCGGTACGAGGAGGTGTAGGTGCGCTGGATCCCCGGGAATACCGCATCGATCAGCAGCATTCCGGCGAGATCACTCGAATCCTGCGCGGCGTATGCGCGCGCGATCAGGCCTGCGTAGGAATGGGCGACGAGCACATACGGCCCATGCTCTCCGGCGGCGGCGAGAAGCGCGCGAAGTTCGGTCGCGTGCTGGCCGGCATCGGTGACCGAGGAGCCTTGCCGTGAGGGACTGCTGCCGAGACCGGGTCGGTCGTAGATGCAGGTGCGGGTAATTCGGCGGAGCTCCGGAAGAACCCGGCGCCACATTCGATGATCGGCATTGAGCCCGGAGCTGATCACGACGGTCGGTGAGCCGCTGCCCTGGCAGTCGATCCACTGGCGCTGGCCGCCCGCGCTGACGATCTGGCCCGCGGCCCCGGCTGCCGGGACGCTCACGCAGATCAGTGCGCCTGCCAGGGCGATGGCCAGTAGCCGAAGGCGGGATGAACTCACCGCCCAAGTAGGCCACAGGTTTGGTGGTCGCGTCCACGGGGCAGATAACCTCTAGCCGCTGGGGAGATGCCCCGGCATAGAAGGAGTTCATCATGACCCGCACCGGTCGCATCGTCGCCGCCAGCGCGACTGCCCTGCTCGGAATCACCGTTCTCGCCGGCTGCTCGGCATCGACGTCCTCGACCCCGGCCGCCCCGGCCTCCGAGGCCGCGGCAAGCGCCGCCGCCAGCCCCATTGGAGGAGATGTGCTGCCCCCCGTCATGGTCGATGCCACGGCAACCACCGCCGAGGCCAAGGTCGGCGACACCATCGTGTTCACCGTCGACAAGCTCGCCGGCACGACCATCTCCACCAGCACCCCCGATCTCGTCGAGCTCACCCAGGGCGGCGAGAAGGACGGCGCTGAGTTCAACCCGGGCGCCAAGGCACTCGCCGCCGGCACCGCGGTCGTCACTGTCACCAACCCCGACAGCTCGACGCGCGACGTCACCATCACCATCAGCGAGTAACTCAGCTCTTCGCACACGAGGGACCGGCCGATGGCCGGTCCCTCGTTGTGTGCACGTCAATAGAATTGGGCCATGACCTCGATCGCCCTGGTGACCTGCGCAGCGCTTCCCGATCTTGACCCCGATGAGCTGCTGCTCAAGAGCGCACTTGAGGCAGAGGGCTTCTCGGTCGACTCGTGCATCTGGACAGACGCAGATGTCGACTGGTCGGCATATGACCTTGTCGTCGTGCGCTCGCCCTGGGATTACACGGAATTGCACCTGGACTTCATTGCCTGGGCGAAGCGCGTCGCTGCGGTGACCACGCTCCTGAATCCCGCTGACGTCATCGAATGGAACACCGATAAGCGCTACCTGAGGGATCTTCTCGAGGCCGGAGTGCCGGTCGTGCCGACGGTGTTCCTCGAGCCCGACGGGCTGACCGAATGGGAGCCCCCGTCAGGATTCGCGGAATACGTCGTGAAGCCGGCCGTGTCAGCCGGCTCGCGCGACACCATGCGCTACATCGCCTCCGAGTCGATGGATGCCCCTCGAGCACATGCCCAGCGCCTGCTTGACGAGAACCGCGTCGTGATGATCCAGCCGTACCTCGAAGCTGTCGACACCGTGGGCGAGACAGCGGTGATCTACATGGGCGGCGAGTTCTCGCACTCCATTCGCAAGGGGCCGATGCTGGCACCGAATGCGGAAGGCGAGCGAGTCGAGGGTCTCTACGTTGTCGAGACCATTGATCCGCGTATTCCCACCGAGGCGGAGCACGCCGCGGCGCGTGCCGTGCTGGCCGCGATTCCCGGTGGTTCCGATCGGGTGCTCTACGCGCGAGTCGACCTGATTCCGGGCACTGACGGCGAGCCGCTGCTCCTGGAGCTCGAGCTGACCGAGCCGTCGCTCTTCTTCGCTAAGCATGAGTCGGCCGCGGCCAACATGGTGACGGCCATCAAGGCTCGGCTCTAGCCGCGTACTCCTCGCCAGGCCAGCATGCCGCCGTCGATCGGGATCGCGACACCCGTGATGAACGACGACTGATCGGAAGCCAGGAAGCACACCAGGTCAGACACCTCGGAGGGCTCTCCCATGCGCGGCAGGAGGTGAGCGCCCGTCATGCGGCGCAGGGTGTCCTCACGATCCGGCGAGGCCGCAATATGCCCCAGTGCCATCGGAGTCTCGATCGTGCCGGGCAGATAGCAGTTCACGCGCACATCAGGCGCGAGGTAGAGCGCGCTCGACTTCGTGAACTGGATGACGCCTGCCTTGCTCGCGCCGTAGGCGACGCCTGCCTTGGTGCCGTTGACGCCGGAGACCGAGGCCGAATTGATGATGGTGGCTCCGCGGTCGGATGCGCGCAGATGCGGAGCCGCGTACTTGGTCATCAGCCAGATCGCTTTCAGGTTGACGTCCATGACGAGATCCCAGGTGGCCTCGTCGAGGCCCTCGATCGTCGCGTTGTCGGCGATCTGCGAGTCGATGACACCGGCGTTGTTCACGACGCAGTCGAGTCCGCCCATGAAGCTCACGGATCCGTCGACGAGAGCCGCGATCTCGGCGCCGTTGCGCAGATCGGCCTTGATGAACGTTGCCTTCACTCCGGCTGCCTGCACGGCTGCGGCGATCGCTTCGCCGTTCGCCGCATTCACGTCGGTCACCACGATGGCCTCAGCGCCTGCCGCGGCCATGCCGAGAGCGATGGCATAGCCCATGCCCTGGCCGGCGCCCGTGATCAGGATGCGCTTTCCCGCGAGTTGGCTCATCAGTTCATCCATCCGGGAAGCACGGAGCCGGAGCGATCAATCGAGATGCGCTTCTCAGCGATCCGCGCGATGCCATTCTCGATACGCACACGATCCGTGTAGTTGCCCCAGCCGAGAATCGATGTGTCGTCGCCTGCATAGGTATAGATGAAATATGAGTTCACGATCACATCACCCCGAGCCATCCACTCGGCATTCGTATTGATGATGAAGTGCTTGCGATCCATGGGTGGCTCGAGTGCGCGGCGATAATTCGCGATCACGGCATCGCGACCCACGTGCGAGCTGCTGCGCGAGATGAGGTTCGCATCCGGGGTGAACGTCTCGGTGAGGAGATCCCAGTCCAGGGAGTCGATGGCTCGTGCGTACTGCTGGGTCACATTGCGTGCTGCCTCAATCGACTCGAGTCGCTCCAGGCGCGCGTGCACATCCTCATTCGTCATGCGGGAAGTATTCCGATCCTCAGGTGCCCATGTGGGCGCTTTCGAGAAGTCGTATAGATGAATTATGGGAAACCCGTTGACAGCAACAGGGGGCGGTGATGCACTGCGGCTAACGACGAGTGAGGGAGTTTGATGTCTGCCGCGGAGATCGAGGGAACGCTGCTGGATCCGGCCGTGCAGGCCTGTCCCTTTGCCTATCACCAGCAACTGCGCGAGAAGGCTCCCGCCTATCGCATGCCCGAGACCGGTTTCTACGTGATCTCGAACTACGAGGATCTCAAGACCGTGCTCTCCGATCCCGCGACCTTCTCCAACGACATCATGGTCGAGCAGCTTGCGGGTGAGGCAGCCGCTGATCTCGGTCGCATGTTCGATGACCACCTTGCCGAGGTCGGCTGGGGCCATGTGCAGACATTGCAACGCACGGATCCCCCCGTGCACGGCCGCTACCGCCGCCTCATCAACCGCACCCTGACCCCGCCGATGGTCAAGGGGATGCTTCCGAGTGTCACGCGTATTGCCGACGACCTCATCGATGCCTTCATCGACAAGGGGGAGTGCGACTTCGTCGAGGCGTTTGCCTTCCCTCTGCCGGGCCTGGTCATCGCCGAGCAGATCGGGCTCGATGCGAACGACATCAGTACCTTCAAGCGCTGGAGCGACGGCATGCTTGCTCCTGCCATGGGGCTTCTCGTCGACGAGGCCTCGGCGACGAAGTACGCGGAGGTCGAGGCCGAGGCCCAGCACTACCTCGCGAAGCTGTTCGAGGAGCGTCGCGCGAATCCGACGAATGACATCCTCTCGGCGCTCCTGGCCGATTCGACTGATGGCGACGAGCCGCTGACCATGCATGAGCTGCAGAACCTGATGAACCAGCTCATCACGGGCGGATACACCACCACCGCCGACTCCATCGCGAACGCGATGCTGCTGCTCCTCGAGCATCCCGATCAGATGGAACTGCTGCGCAATGATCGATCACTGCTCCACAACTTCGCCGACGAGGCGTTGCGTCATTCGAGTTCGGTGCAGGGCCTGTTCAGGCGCACGACAGTCGATACCGAGCTCAGTGGCGTGGTGATCCCTGCCAACAGCATCGTTCACACCCGTTACGGCTCGGCCAACTGGGATGAAGGCATGTTCCCGGAGCCGGAGAAGTTCGACATCACTCGTGAGAATGCGAATAAGCACTTGGCTTTCTCTCGTGGCCCGCACTTCTGCGTCGGACAGCCGCTGGCGATCCAGGAGCTCATGATCGGCTTCGATCGCATCCTCGATCGACTCGACAACATCCAGCTCGCGCCGGGTGCGAATCCGCAGCGCACGGGTGGCCTGATCTTCTACTCGCTCGTCGACCTGCCGATCACCTTCACGGCGCGCGGCTGATCAGTACGGACGAAGTTGCCGCACCAGTGCGGCGACTAGGCTCCCGACACCATGAGCGATACGAGTCACCTGCCCGACGCCACCACGAAGGCGATCCTCTTCGACTGCGACGGAACCCTCGTCGACACGATGCCCATTCATCGTGAAGTCTGGCATCAGCTATTCCTGCGCTACGACTTCATCATCACTGACGACTGGTGGGAGGAGTGGGCGAACCTTCCGCTACTGCCCATGGTGCTTCACGTGATCCCCGATGCGACACCGGAGCTCGCTGACCAGCTCAACCTCGAGGCAATGGACATGTACAACGACATGCTTCACATGATCGAGCC
>JBEGLG010000008.1:0-2783 GCA_041183645.1 Actinomycetota bacterium
AGGAAGCGACCGTCGCCGATGCACTCTGATGCGATGAGGATGCGCTCCGCATTCATGCCATCGAGGATGTAGCGGAAGCCCTTGCCCTCCTCGCCGACAAGTGCGTCGGCGGGGATGATCACGTCATCGAGGAAGACCTCGGTGGTGTTGTGATTCATCATGGTCTTGATCGGCTTGATCGTGATGCCCTGGACCTCGCGCATGTTGATCAGGAAGGTCGAGAGGCCATCGGTGGGCTTCGCGCACTCGTCATACGGAGTGGTGCGTGCGAGAAGGAGCATGAGATCGGAGTACAGGGCACGGGAGGTCCAGATCTTCTGGCCATTGATGCGCCAGCCCTCGGGAACACGCTCGGCCTTCGTGCGAATGCGCGTGGTCTCGGAGCCGGCCCCCGGCTCGGTCACCCCGAAGGCCTGCAGGCGCAGGGTGCCGTTCGCGATCTGGGGGAGGTACTGCTGCTTCTGCTCCGGGCTGCCGTGTCGCAGGATCGTGCCCATCACGTACATCTGCGCATGGCAGGCGGCCGGGTTGCCACCGGAGGCCGCGATCTCCTCCATGATGATCGACGCCTCGGTCAAGGTGGCTCCGCCGCCCCCGTACTCCTCGGGGATCAGTGCGGCCAGGTAGCCCGCCCGGGTGAGGGAGTCGACGAACTCCTGCGGGTAGGTTTCGGGCTCGAGTGCCCGCCAGTACTCGCCGGGGAATGCCTCGCAGATCTCGCGCACACCGGCGCGAAGGTCGTCATACTCGGGGATATCGGTGAGCTTCACAGGGTATTTGTATCATTTATCAGAAATCGGGGCAGGAGTAATCGTGGCTAAGGATTCGCTCGACCGGGTGCCCCGCCGGCGCAATCTGGCCGACGACGTGGCCGATCACATCCGCGAGGCGATCCTGACCGGGCGGATGCGCCCGGGCACCCGTGTCGACCAGGACGCCGTAGCCGAGGAACTCGGGGTCTCGCGACTGCCCGTGCGCGAGGCACTGATCGCCCTCGATCAGGAGGGCCTGATCGCCACGATTCCCCGTCGCGGCTCCCGCGTGCAGCAACTGTCACCCGACGACATCATCGATCACTACGAGCTCTTCGGACAGGTTGCCGGCCTCGCGACTGCGCGTGCCGTGACCCGCATCGATGATGCCGGTATTGCGCGACTTGCTGAACTGCATGCCCAGATGGAGTCGACTCCCGACAAAGCCGAACGTCAGCGCCTCAACTTCGAGTTTCACCGCACGATCAATACGGCAGCCGGAAGCAAGCGCATCAACTCGATGCTGCGATTGCTCTCGAAGTCGTTGCCGATGCCGTATGTCGACTTCCCGGATGAATGGCTGCATGATGCGAGCGAGCAGCACGGTGAGATCATGGCGGCGTTCATCAAGCGCGATTCCGCTGCCGGTCAGCGCGCGATGCAGAACCACATCAGTTCGAGCGGACGACACGCGATCGACGTGCTCACAGCGATGGGCTTCTTTGAGTCGGTCGACGCCGACGACTGATCAGCGAGATCGCTCGGCCAGATAGACACCGCCGAGCACCAGTGCACCGCCGGCGATCTGGATCGGTGAGAGCACCTCGCCGAGGACGATCCACGCGATGATCGCGGCGAGAATCGGCTCTGTCATACCGACCGCAGAGACCTGCGAGGCATTGATATTGCGCAGTGCCGACACCTCGAGCCAGAACGGCACCGCCGTGCCGATCACGATCATCCAGATCGCCAGCGACCAGAGGGGCACGCCGTCGCCGGCAAGGCCCGCCTGCTTCGAGGGATGCATGAGCTCGGCCCACGGGAAAGTCCACCACGGCTGCACGATGGCCCAGAACACCGTGGCGATCGCAAAGCCCCACATGGTGACCGATACTGAATCGCGATTGAAGGGAGCGCTCACGGCCTTGTCACCGGCCAGGTAGTACACGGCGAGTGCCGCCGCCGCGCCCAGCCCGCACGCGACACCGACCGGATTGAGGCTGAAGCCGCTCCAGACCTCGGCCACGAGCGCGAGACCACCGAGAGCGAGCACGAGGCCGAGCCAGACGCCTCGACCGACATGACGATGCATCCCGAACTTCCAGTACATCGCGACCATGATCGGCGCGGTGAATTCCAGGAGCAGGGCGATGCTGATCGGCAGGCGCGAGATGCCCATGAAGTAGAGAAGCTGCGTGAAGGTCACGCCGATGAGACCAAAGGCAATGAGGGCCGGCCATTCAGCGCGCTTGACCTTGAAGGCCGAGGGCCGGGTGAGGGCCAGGATCACGCCGATGATGAGGAAGGCGGCAGTCACGCGCAGTTGCGCGAGACGAGTGGCCTCGAATCCGCTCAGCAGCAGCGACTTCGACACGGTCGCATTCGTCGCGAAGCAGATCGCGGCGATAACGACGAGGGCGTAGCCAAGTCGAGCGTTGGGTCGATGAGCCAGTGGCCCCCCGGGCAGGACTTCGGCGAGATCGCTCACGCCCCTGCGGCCCGGTAGACCTCCATGGTCTGCTCGGCAATGGCCGCCCAGCCGAAGTCGGCGACCGCGCGTGATCGTCCGGCCTTGCCCATCTCCGCAGCGCGTGCCGGATCAGCTGCCATCGCATTGACCGCCTCGGCGAAGGCATGCTCGAAGCCGGTGAGCGAGTCGGGGGTGAACGGCACCAGAGTGCCGGTCACGCCATCGACGACGACCTCGGGAATTCCGCCGACTGCGCTGGCGACCACTGCGGTCTCGCACGCCATGGCCTCGAGATTCACGATGCCCAAGGGCTCGTACACCGAGGGGCACACGAACGCGAG
>JBEGLG010000009.1:0-4560 GCA_041183645.1 Actinomycetota bacterium
GCTTCGGCGGCTCGTAGCCCTCGGACTCCACGCGGGCCGCATTGCGCGGCAGCAGGAAGCTGGTGAGCAGGCCCAGGAAGACGAAGAGGGCGGCTACCCACGACACGGTCTTGGTTGCATCGACGAAGCCTTCGGACGCACCCGCGACAAGTACCTCGCCATTGGGCTGTGAGGCAAAGGCCGGCACTGCCTGTCCTGCCGACGCCTGCATCGCATCGGCGACCTGTGACGCCGCCGCGGCCGGCACGCCGCGATCGGCGAGTTGGCTCGTCGTGTAGTGCCCGAGTCCGATGAGCAGGGTGGTGCCGAGGATCGCGGTGCCGATGGCGGCACCGACCTGGCGTGAGGTCGACTGCACGGCGCTGGCCGAGCCGGATTCGGAGACCGGAATCTCCGACAGGATCACTCCCGTGAGCTGCGCAGTGGCGAAGCCGACTCCGGCGCCGTAGATGAACAGCCAGGGTGCGAGCCCCCATCCGGTGACGGTTGTCGACATCACGACACCGATGCCGATGATGCCGATGACTTCCATCGCCATGCCGACCTGCAGCACGCGCACGGGGCCGAGGCGCTGCGACATTCCCGCACCGGCGCCGGAGGCGACGAAGGCGCCCGCGGCGAGCGCGACCAGGATCACGCCGGTCTCCATGGCGCTGTAGCCACGCACGGCCTGGAGGAAGAGAGGGATCGTGAACAGCAGGCCGAACTCGCCCAGGCTCACGACGAGGGCGACGATATTGCCGGCGCCGAAGCTGCGAATGCGGAAGAGCCGCAGATCGATGATGACGATCTTCCCTGCGCGAAGTCGCGCCTTCTCGACGAACACGAGCGCGATGAGCGACGCCACGCCGATGATCGCGGCGACCAGGACGATGGAGATCGTGCCGGTCGGCCAGGTGAGCCCACCGGCCGTGAATGCCGTCGTGCCGATGACCCAGCCGTAGTGCTGGCCCTCGATGAGCGCGAACACCACGCCGAGGAGTCCGATCGTCACGAGGATCGTGCCCGGGTAGTCGATGCCCTTGCGGCCTGTCTCGTCCTTCGTCTCGGGAACGAAGAGGAACAGGCCGATGAGCACGATGATGCCGATCGGCACGTTGATGAGGAAGGCCCAGTGCCACGACTGGTAGGTGGTGAGGTAGCCGCCGACCAGCGGGCCGAGTGCTGCCATGCCGCCGATGGTCGAGCCCCAGACGGCGAAGGCGATGGCGCGTGACTTTCCGGTGAAGACCGCATTGATGACCGACAGCGACGCCGGCAGGATCATCGCGCCGCCGATGCCCTGTAGCGCACGGGCGCCGATGACCTCGATCGAGTTCGTCGAGATCGCGACGAGCACACTGGCGCCGACGAACAGCACGACGCCCAGGGCGAAGAGGAGGCGGCGACCGAAGCGGTCGGCCAGGCGACCGTTGAGAATCAGCAGTGAGGCGAAGGTCAGCGAGTAGGCGGCTGTCACCCACTCGGCGTCGGTGGTGCTGAGGTCGAGATCCTTGACCATCGCGGGAAGTGCGACGTTGACGACCGTGCCGTCGAGGATGATCATCGCCACGCCGAGTGCGAGCACGATGAGTGCCCACCAGCGCTTCTTGCCCGTCAACACGACATTCGAACTCATGGGATTCCGTTCACCAGGGAGGTAGTGGTCCGAGACTACTGGGGGAAGGTCCTTCCGCCCGTGGGAGAATGAGCCCATGTCGCTCGTGATGTCGCCCCGCTTCCTGCGGGTGGGCGCTGTCCAGATCGACTCTCCCGTGGTTCTGGCGCCCATGGCGGGCATCACCAACCGGGCGTATCGCACCCTGTGCCGCGAGTACGGCACCACGGATCCTTCACGGCCCAATGGCCTGTATGTCTCGGAGATGGTGACCTCACGCGCGCTGATCGAGCGCAATGACGAGACCATCGACATGGTCACCTTCGGCGCCGACGAGAATCCGCGCTCGGTTCAGCTCTATGGCGTCGACCCCGAGGTGATGGCGGGGGCAGTGCGCATCATCGTCGACGAGGATCGCGCCGATCACATCGATCTCAACTTCGGCTGTCCGGTGCCCAAGGTCACGCGCAAGGGTGGCGGCAGTGCGCTGCCATGGAAGAAGGATCTCTTCCGCGCGATCGTGCGCGCGGCGGTGACCACCGCTGATGGTCGCGTTCCCGTATCGGTGAAGATGCGCAAGGGAATCGACGACGATCACCTGACCTATCTCGAGGCCGGTCGCGCAGCGGCCGAGGAGGGCGTCGCCTGGGTGGCGCTGCATGGGCGCACTGCCCAGCAGATGTACGGCGACACGGCCGACTGGGATGCCATCGCGACCCTGAAGGCCGAGCTCACCTCGATGGGCACGCCGGTGCTGGGCAACGGCGATATCTGGACCCCGCAGGATGCCCTCGACATGGTGGCGCGCACGGGTGCCGACGGTGTGGTGGTCGGTCGCGGCTGCCTGGGTCGTCCGTGGCTCTTCGGCCAGCTGGCCGCGGCTTTCGCCGGTGAGCCGATCCCCGCTGACCCCCGACTGGGCGAGGTACTGCGCATCCTGCGCCGTCACGCCGAGCTGCTCGTGGCCGATTACGGCGAGGTGAAGGGCTGCCGCGATATTCGCAAGCACATGGCGTGGTACCTCAAGGGCTTCAGCGTGAAGCAGCAGGTGCGCCAGGCGCTGGGCACCGTCGCGACCCTCGCCGAGCTCGACGATCTGCTCGCGCAGATCGATCCAGATCAGGATTTCAATGCCGAGGTCGGTGCCGGCCCGCGCGGTCGCACGTCCGGCGGCCGTCGTCCGACCCTGCCCGATGGCTGGCTCGACTCTCCGTATCTCGACGAATCCCAGGCGCGCGAGATCTCGCAGGCCGAGTTGCACGTCTCCGGCGGCTGATCACTAGATCACAAGCGCGTGACGACGGTGTGGCGTCGGGTGAGTGACGCGAGTGACATGTGAGCATGGGGGGATGTCCACAGCAGCACCTGCGCCGTCGCGCCCGAGTGCTGCAAGCCAGATGGTCGCCAGCGTGCCGCGCACGGGTCGGGGCATCGTCACCGCCGTGGCCATGCTGCTCGCCTTCGCGCTGCTGCTCATCCCCATCGGCGTCGTACTCCAGATCGTGCTCACCGCCCAGTTCGACGATCGCACCAAGACCCAGGCCATTGTCGTGCTCGATCCCGCGCGGGTCTGGGGCGATCCGGCCCCGGTGCTGAAGGCTCGACTCGATCACGCTGCTGATCTCTACGCGCAGGGAGTCGCGCCGGTCGTGATCGTTGCCGGGCCGCAGAAGTATGCCGACGATGCGAAAGCTCGTCTTCTCACCAAGGGCGTCGCGGACGAGGACATCGTCATCTTCACCACCGGCAGTGACACGGTCGGTTCGCTTCAGGTGATTGCCACCGTGATGAAGGATCTCGACTGGAGTTCGGCGACGGTGGTCACGGATCCGGCGAATGCCGCCCGCGCTGATGCGACGGCTACCCAGTTCGGCATCGATGCGCATCTCTCGCCGACCAAGACCGGCCCCGGCACGGCGCTGACCTCCGAGTACGTAGGCCGCGAGACGGCGGCTCTCATGCGCTATTACCTGCTGACCCGCTGGGGTCAGCCGCGAATCATCCCCGAATCCTGATCGGCCCGAGGAGCCTGGCCTTCCTCTCGCGCACTAGTCTCCTTGCGTGACCCGCGGCTATACCGAGCATGACGCAGCCCGGTTCGTGCATGAGCCGGTCAAGGAGTCCGTGCGCAGTGACTTTGCCCGCGACCGCGCTCGAGTCCTGCACTCCGCCGCCCTGCGCCGACTCGCCGCGAAGACTCAGGTCATGGTCGCCGGCGAGGCCGACTTCCCGCGCACGCGACTGACTCACACCCTCGAGGTGGCCCAGATCGCACGCGAGCTCGGCGAGGCCCTGGGCTGCGATCCTGATGTCGTCGACATCGCCGGCCTGGCGCACGATCTCGGGCATCCGCCCTATGGCCATAACGGCGAGGACGAACTCGACGACCTGGCCGCGTCCTTCGGCGGATTCGAGGGCAATGCGCAGTCGCTGCGCATCCTCTCCAGGCTCGAGGCCAAGGTCGTCGATCCGCGCGATGGGCGCAGCGTGGGCCTGAATCTCACCCGCGCATCGCTCGATGCCGCGTGCAAATACCCGTGGGCGCGCAAGCCCGGCGTGCGCAAGTTCGGTGTCTACGACGATGACCTGCCGATCTTCCACTGGCTGCGCGAGGGTGCCCCCGAGGGGCGCACCTGCCTCGAGGAGCAGATCATGGACTGGGCCGACGATGTTGCCTATTCGGTTCATGATGTCGAGGACGCCGTTCACGGCGGGCATGTGCATCTCAGTGAGTTCACCTCGCCAGAGGAGCGCTCCGCTCTCGTCGAGATCGCGCATCAGCGTTACGGGCTCGATGTCGGCATGCTCACTGATGCAATCGGGCGCCTGACTCGCCTCGAGTACTGGCCGGCGTCATTCGACGGCTCTATGCGAGATCTGGTGGCCCTCAAGCGGTTCACGAGCTACCTCATCGGTCGCTTCTGCGTGAGTGCGCAGGTCGCGACCCAGGTGGAGTACGGCAG
>JBEGLG010000010.1:0-4533 GCA_041183645.1 Actinomycetota bacterium
GGCAAGACCATCGTCGGGGCCCTCGCCATGGCACTCGCGCAGGCCACCACTCTCATCCTCGTCACGAACACGGTGAGCGCGCGGCAGTGGCGCGAGGAGCTCCTGCGACGCACGACACTCACCCCCGACGAGATCGGCGAGTACAGCGGTGCGCGCAAGGAGATTCGGCCGGTCACCATCGCCACGTACCAGGTGATGACCACCAAGCGCCAGGGCATCTACCCCCACCTCGAGGTCTTCGACTCCCGCGACTGGGGCCTGATCATCTACGACGAGGTGCATCTGCTCCCGGCACCGATCTTCCGCTTCACCGCCGATATCCAGTCACGTCGCCGCCTCGGCCTCACCGCGACTCTCGTGCGCGAAGACGGTCAGGAGGGCGAGGTCTTCTCGCTCATCGGGCCGAAGCGCTACGACGCACCGTGGAAGGACATCGAGACCCAGGGCTACATCGCCCCGGCGAACTGCGTCGAGGTACGCGTCAGCCTGCCTGATGCCGATCGCATGACCTACGCGATGGCAGAGCCTGAGGACAAGTACCGCTTGGCCTCCTGCGCCCACGAGAAGGTGCGACTCGTGGAGGAGATCGCCGCGAAGCATCCTGACGATCAGGTACTCGTCATCGGCCAGTACCTCGATCAGCTCGCCGAGCTCGGCGAGCACCTCGATGCCCCCGTCATCACCGGCGCCTCGAGCGTGAAGGAACGCGAGCGACTCTTCAGCGACTTCCGCCACGGATTGATCCGCGTGCTCGTCGTGAGCAAGGTCGCCAACTTCAGCGTCGATCTCCCGGAGGCCTCGGTCGCCATTCAGGTGAGCGGCACCTTCGGCTCGCGCCAGGAGGAAGCCCAGCGACTCGGGCGCATCCTGCGTCCGAAGGCCGATGGCCGCACTGCGCACTTTTACTCGATCGTCACTCGAGACACGGTGGATGCCGACTTCGCGCAGCATCGCCAGCGGTTCCTGGCCGAGCAGGGGTATGCCTACCGAATTCTCGACGCCGACGATCTGCACAGCTTCGAGGGCTAGGACTTCACTTCGGCTGCAGAACCACGGTGGCGTCGACGTCAAAGGAGAAGTCATCAATCGTGCCCATTCCCGGTAGCGGGATATGCACGGTGCCGATGTTCGCACTCCCGACGAATTCGAGCTGGCTTCCGGTGATCGTCAACGCCAGCACCAGCGGCAGCTCGATATCGCCTGCGCGAGCGATCCCCGTCACGCTGTTTAGCTCCTGGCCGATGCCTCGGTAAGTCAGATCGTGAACCTTGTGCATGCCGATCATCGTGCGCGCCGCAGCCTGCATCAGGAAGTTGCTCATCCGCATCTTCTCCAGCGCGATCACGAGATCGAGAATGACACCGGAGTCATCGATGGACAGGGATCCGTGACGCACTGGGGCGTTGGCTTCGGCCGAGATCAGCCCAAGGCTGCCGCTCTTGAGCCGGACCTCGGCGCCTCGAGCTGACGGAATGTTCCAGGTGCCCTGCATAGGCCCACTATGGCCTAGCCCCGATAGATGAATGCGTTCGACTGCACATTCGTGAGCGACGTGTTGCGTCGAATCACGTCCGAGAGGTGCGTGCCCTCGATCTCCCCGAGTTCACGGCCGTTGAGCACGGCCTGGTACCAGTGGCTGTCGCCGTCACGCAGCCGGGTGAACTGGTCGACGATGATGCGCTGGAAAAGCGGCCCGACACTGGAACCGGGGACGTGCTTCTCCGCCAGCCCGCCGACCCACAGGTCGATGTTGTCCACGGTGCCGTACACCTGCTGAAGTTGACGCTGAACCGCTCCGTCCGGAGTGATCTCGCGAAACGAGCTCACCCGCGGCAGTCCGTACGCAGCCCGGACCGAGTTGTAGTCAGCGAGTCCGTGATCCCGCCCCCTCTGGATGTTGAGCGCCGCCAGATCGAGGCCGCCGGAGCCGGGCGGCCCGAAGAGCATGTTGCGCAGCTCATCGACGATCGAGAGGTCCACTTCCTGCGCATTTCCCGAGGCCGCGGCCTTCAGGAAGGGGTCGATGTCACCGGAGTGATTCGGAGCTGTTGCGTCGAAGACTCCCGTGTTGAAGAAGGCCTTAGCCAGCGAGATGGGGGCTGCCGACGGCGATCCGTCGTCATTGAGTCGCGAGATCTCGCTGTCCAGCAGACTGTGCCCGAATCGAAAAGCCCCGGTGGAAAACTCATTGGCGATCGCCGGGTTCACGTCTGATCGATAACCGTCATAGGGCCGGATCGCCTGTCGTCCCAGAAGTGCCGGCAGGAATTCGTTGTAGGTGATCGCCTGCAGCTCGGCGATGATCTGCCCTCGCGCTGACTGGTAGAGCTGCTCGTCGTTCCAGGTCGGATGCTCCTCAGCCAGCTGCACTGCTATCCGGTTGTGCTCGCGCATGAAGAGCGTCTGGAGTGAGATCAGATCGGGATTCTCGTTAGCCCGAACATCACCGGCGAGGTAGAGCTTCGCGTCGGGCATCACATGGGAGTCATTTGCATTGGCGAGTCCGTCGGTATTGAACGGAAGCATGTTGCCCGAACTGGTGCGCAGCAACCCGCCGCTGAATGCACGAAGAGCATTAGCCCTGGACGTGCTCGAACCGTAGATCTGGGAACCGTCGATGAATGCCGTGACCGCGTTGACTTGCTGACGCGGATTCGCGGCTGAGGTTCCTGTCCCCCGCGCTACGACGCTGCGCTTCAGACCGATGGACTTCGTTCCGGTCGAGGCGGGGTCGAACCATGCATCACCCGCGGGTACTGAAATGGGCAGGGACTCCGAAGTAGCGGACTCACTCAGATCAATGTCGTGGTCGAGGAACTGCCCCCAGACGTACACGAAGTCGGAGAGTCCGCGATCGTTGACGATGCTGGCGCTCTGGGTGCTGAGGGCGTTGCTGATCGCTCGAGCACTCGGACGAGTGGCCCCCGAAGCCGAGGAGATCCCATCGGAATAGGCGCTCGGGGCGATGCGCAGCAACGCCGTGCCGGCCGCTCCGCGGGTGTCGCCGGAACCGCCATTGCCCGAACCGTCCGCTGAGTACGGAGTCGTGACCGCTCCCTCCTGCTCGCGAGGGACCGGACGAGGCCGATCTCCCCGCTGGCCGTGGTGTCCCGCATCAGCAAGGGCAGGAATTGTCGGCATGGCGATGCCGAGTGCGAGCACGACGAGAAGGAGGCGGGCAGGCGCAGAGATTCTCATGGGCCGATGTCAGCAGTCATTCCTGAGCCACTACTGGGAGGACTCTGGGAATTCCCTGTGAATCACCGCCCGCAGCAGGACCGCTCGTCAGTCCGTGCAGCCTGCTAGGCGATACTCGCTGTAGAAGGGATGTGCCCATGAGGTTTTCGAGTCGAATCGCGGCTGCTGCCGTCAGTGTCCTGGCCGTGCTCGCGGTCCCGGTCGCCGCGAGGGCCTCGACGCCGGTCGTGACGCCGTCGTACCTGTTCACCGTGCAGGCCACCGGAGGCTCCACGGTAAAGGCGGTCCCGATCCAGGGGCAGAACGAGCGCTTCACCCTGTCGCTGACCGAGGTATCGCCGGTCACCAAGTTCGCCGATCGGCCCTTTCGCAATGCAGCAGTGCTGAGTCCCTCTGCTCTCGTGTCGAACTGGAATTCCTGGTTCGCATCGTCACCGCCCAATGCGGTCCTGACCTACTCGCCGGGGCAAGCGCGCCTGCCCCAGTCGATCGTCGTCACCTTGACACGGCCGCACTATGACCCGCTAGATCGCACCCTGTCATTCACCGCGTCGCGCACCTACCGCAGCCTGGATCCCAGCGAAAAGGGCCAGAACTGGTCCCGACCCGCAACTCCGCGCACGTTCACGCACGCCAGCCTGTTCATCGATGATGCCGGAAGCAGCGTCACTGACTCACTCGTTGCGCAGCTGCAGCAGGCCATGCAGCCGTATGTGTTCGCGTCGAATGACATGGCGACCTGGCAGGCGGTGACCCAATCGCTCTCGGCCATCCTCAATTCCGCATGGCAAGCGGGCAGCCTCGCAGGAGCCACGGCCGCAAATGCCTTCACGGTGACATGCATGCCCACCACACAGCAGATCCTGAACGGGTACCTCCCCTGCAGCGTGACCATGCAACTACCAGGCGGTACCTCGTACTCCACCACGATTACGCAGCAAATGGGCAGCGCGGGTTAATCACTCTCACGTGCGCGGGTAACTCACTCGCCATGCACGAAGGGCGGCCCCATCCGGGACCGCCCTTCGCCTGTGTTCGTCGGACTTAGAAGTCCATGCCGCCCATATCGCCACCGGGCATGGCCGGTGCGGCCTTCTCCGGCTTATCGGCAACGACGACCTCGGTGGTGAGGAAGAGGCCGGCGATCGACGCTGCGTTCTGCAGTGCCGAGCGGGTGACCTTGGCCGGATCGATGATGCCCTTGGCGATCATGTCGACGTACTCGCCATTGCTGGCATCCAGGCCGTGACCCGGGGTGAGCTCGCGGACCTTCTCTGCCACGACGCCGCCCTCGAGGCCGGCGTTCTCGGCGATCTGCTTCAGCGGTGCGCTGAC
>JBEGLG010000011.1:0-5710 GCA_041183645.1 Actinomycetota bacterium
GGCACGGCAGTGGGCACGGGCCGCGGCGAGAAGCTGATGTCGGCGCTCGCCCGTGGTTCCTTCCACTGGGTGTTCGCTCTGGCCGACGGTGGGCTGTCGACTCCCGCGGTCTACGGCGAATGCGATCGATTGCGCGAGGCTGCCGATGTCCCGGACCCTTACGTCTCCGACCTGCTTATGCAGGGCCTGCGCGCGGGTGATGCAGTGATCCTTGGCAAGGCTCTGAGCAATGATCTGCAGGCTGCGGCGATCTCGCTGCGCCCCTCACTCGCCCAGGTGCTCGAGACCGGTGATGACCTCGGCGCGCTCGGCGGAATCGTGTCGGGGAGTGGCCCTACCTGCGCGTTCCTCGCTCGTGATGACGAGCACGCACTCGACATTGCGGTGGGTCTGACGTCGGCTGGTGTGTGCCGCACGGTCAAGACGGCGACGAGCCCCGCAGGTGGCGCGAAGGTGGTCGGCTAGCGCTTGCGCATCAGCAGTTCGGGCTTGGCTTCCATGCCCGCGAGGCCATTCCAGGCCAGGTTCACCAGGTGCGCCACGACTTCATCCTTCTTCGGCTTGCGCACGTCGAGCCACCACTGCCCGGTGAGCGCGACCATGCCGACGAGCATCTGCGAGTACATGCGCGCGAGCTTCTTATCCATCTTGTGAGCGGCGAACTCGTTGGCGAGCAGGTGCTCGACCTGAGTGGCGACGTCGACGATGAGACTGGCGAAGGTGCTGTTGCTCTGCGAGACGGGTGAGTCGCGCACGAGGATGCGGAATCCGTCGGGGTACTCGTCGATGTAATCGAACAGGGCCATGCCTGCCTGCTCGAGCAGCAGTCGCGGATTCGTGCCGGTGAGCGCCTCTTCGAATGAGTTGAGCAGGTAGTTCATCTCCCGATCAACGAGAACGGCGTAGAGACCTTCCTTGCCGCCGAAGTGCTCGTAGACCACGGGCTTGGAGACCTTCGCTGTGCTGGCGATCTCTTCGACGCTGACTGCCTCGAAGCCCTTCTCGGCGAACAGCTTTCGACCGACAGTGAGCAATTGCTCGCGGCGTTCCTGGCCGCTCATGCGCACCTTGGCCTCGGCCGCACGGCGGGCAGTGTCGCGACGCTTCGCGGTCGCGATATCGGTGACGTTGTCGACGTCGTCCGGCTCGATGGCCTCGACAGGCGTGCTCATTGACGCTAGTTCGCCCGAGCCGGATGGAACGTGCGCAGCCTGCGAGCATCATCGGGATTGTTGAGCTTTCGCATGAGTCGCTCGCGCTTGGGCCAGCGCACATCGGTGGCAAGGCCAGTCTTCTCCATGCCGCGAATGATCGAGGCGCTGATGTCGACCTGACCCTTGAACACTCCATGGCGGGCCGCGGTCGGCTCCGCGTGATGGAGGCTGTGCCAGGACTCGCCCATGGCGGGGATCGCCAGCCACCACACGTTGCTCGACAGATCGCGCGAGTTGAACGGTCGGTTGCCGAATACGTGACAGATGGAGTTGATCGACCAGGTCACGTGATGCACGAGTGCGATGCGCACGAGGCTGCCCCAGAAGAATCCGGTGAGGGCACCCATCCACGACCAGGTGAGCAGGCCGCCCAGCACAGCGGGGGCGAGCATCGAGATAGTGACGATGAGCGGGAAGGCACGGGAGATGCGCTGAACATCGGGATCGTTGGCGATGTCGGGCGCGTACTTCTCGGGATCGGTCTGCTCCTCGCTGAACAGCCAGCCGACATGCGACCAGTACAGACCCTTGGCCACCGCGCGCTTGGTGGTGCCGAAGCGCCAGGGGGAGTGCGGATCGCCCTCTTCGTCGGAGAACTGGTGATGCTTGCGATGATCGGCTACCCACTGCGAGAGCGAGCCCTCGAGCGCGAGTGAGCCGGCGATGCCGAGCACGTACTTCATGAAGCGGTTGGTCTTGAACGAGCCATGGGTGAAGAAGCGGTGGAAGCCCACGGTGATGCCGCCCGCGGTGATCGCCCAGAAGAGCACGACGATGACGAGATCACTCCAGCCGACGAATCCGCCCCAGGCGAGCGGAATGGCGGCGATCACGGCGAGCAACGGGATGATGATGAAGATCGCGATAGTCACGCGCATCGTGTTGCTGACGTAGTTCTCGTCGGCGGGGGTATCCGCATTGACGGGCTGGGCGAGGGCCATGACTCTCCTTAGCGAGGCAGTGTGCACTACCTACGGTTCCGTAACCTACGCCACCGTAACCTCCCGTGTCCAGCGGAACGCGCGCATCATTTAGCCTTGGCCCCTGCAAGCAGTCCCGGGTCGTCTAGCGGCAGGACAGCGGACTTTGAATCCGTCAACGATGGTTCGATCCCATCCCCGGGAGCTCCTCAGCCACCTCGCTCGCATTCTTCAGCCCATCCCCGTGAGCTCACCTCCCCCCGATAGGCTGGAGGCCTTCCCCCGTTCGGCCCTTCTCGTCATGCCCATCGGAGGATTTCGTGACCACCTCAGCGGCCCCGCGCCCCTCGGTCGTCATCATCCTGGCTGCCGGTGAGGGCAAGCGGATGAAATCCGCGCTCCCGAAGGTGCTGCACCCCGTCGCCGGTCGCTCGCTCCTCGGTCACGTGCTCGAGGCTGCGGCCACTGTCGAGCCCGCCCATGTTGTCGTGGTTGTCGGCCATGGCCGTGATCAAGTCACCGCGCATCTCTCGGAGATCGCGCCCTGGGCATTGGCTGTCGTGCAGGAGGAGCAGAAGGGCACCGGTCATGCAGTGCGCATCGCTCTCTCGGAGGTGCGCGCACGCGGTCTCGAGATCGACGACGCCCCGGTCGTGGTGCTCACCGGCGATACCCCGCTGCTGACCGGAACCACCCTGGTCGGCCTGCTCGTCGAGCATGCCCAGTCGAACGCGGTGGCCACCGTTCTCACCGCCTCGCTGAACGACCCGACCGGCTATGGCCGCGTGCTGCGCAACGGCTCGGGCCAGGTCACGGGCATCGTCGAGCACAAGGACGCCAGCGCCGAGCAGCGTGCCGTCACTGAGATCAACTCGGGCATGTATGCCTTCTCCGCATCTCATCTCGATGCCGCGCTGACCCGCATCACTACGAACAATGCACAGGGCGAGGAGTACCTCACCGATGTGCTCGGCTTCCTCGAAGGCGATGGCGAGACCATCAGTGCGTCGATGTGCTCCGACAGCGATGAAATCCTCGGCGTCAACGATCGCTTCCAGCTCTCGCAGGCCGCGGGCATCATGCGCGATCGCATCAACGCCGAGTGGATGCGCAGCGGCGTCTCGATTCTCGATTCCGCGACCACCTGGCTCGATGTCGACGTCGAGATTGCGCCCGATGCCGTAATCCTGCCCAGCACCACGCTGCGCGGCCCGACCTCGATCGCCGCGGGTGCGCGCATCGGCCCGGGCACGACTCTGGCCTCCTGCGAGGTGGGCGAAGGCGCCACGGTCATTCACACATGGGCCGAGCTCGCCGTGATCGGTGCCGGCGCCTCGGTCGGCCCGTTCACCTATCTGCGTCCGGGTGCCGTGCTAGGTGCCGGCGCGAAGGCCGGTGCCTATGTCGAGATCAAGAACTCCACCATCGGCGATGGCGCGAAGGTGCCGCACTTGTCCTACGTCGGCGATGCCGAAGTGGGCGCGGGCTCCAATATCGGCGCGGCAACGGTGTTCGTGAACTACGACGGCGTCGAGAAGCACCGCACCGTGGTCGGTGAGCAGGTGCGCATCGGCAGCGACAGCATGCTCGTCGCACCCGTGACCATCGGTGATGGCGCGTACACCGCAGCCGGCTCGGTCATCACCGACGACGTCCCGCCGGGCGCGATGGCTGTCGGCCGCGCGAAGCAGCGCAATGTCGAGGGCTGGGTCGAGCGCAAGCGCCCCGAATCGGCATCCGCTGACGCCGCCCGGAAGGCCCAGCAGCAGAATTCGTCCAACAACGCATCGGCTAAGGAGTAACGGTGACCGAGATCATGGCCCCGATTCAGAAGAAGCTCGTCCTCCTTGCCGGGCGGTCGCATCCTGAACTGGCCAATGCGGTCGCTGATGAGCTGGGCATCCCGCTCTCGAAGACTGTCGCCTACGACTTCGCCAATGGCGAGATCTTCGTGCGCTTCGAGGAGTCCGTGCGCGGCGCCGATGCCTTTGTGCTGCAGAGTCACACCACGCCGATCAACACCTGGATCATGGAGCAGCTGATCATGGTCGACGCACTCAAGCGTGCGTCTGCCAAGCGCATCTCGGTGATCATGCCGTTCTACGGCTATGCCCGGCAGGACAAGAAGCACCGCGGCCGCGAGCCGATCTCGGCCCGCCTGATCGCTGACCTGTTCAAGACCGCGGGTGCCGATCGCCTCATGACCGTTGACCTGCACACCTCGCAGATCCAGGGCTTCTTCGACGGCCCCGTCGATCATCTCTTCTCGCTGCCCCTGCTGGCCAAGCACGTCAAGGAGAGCGTCGGCCACGACCGCATCACCGTGGTCTCGCCTGACGCCGGTCGCGTGCGCGTGGCCGAGAAGTGGACCGACATCCTTGGCGCCCCGCTGGCGATCATCCACAAGCGTCGCGATCCCGATGTGCCGAACCAGGTCAAGGTGTTCGAGGTCGTCGGCGAGGTCGAGGGCCGAGTCTGCGTCGTGGTCGACGACATGATCGATACCGGCGGCACCATCGTGAAGGCCGCCGAGACCCTCTTCGAGCAGGGTGCGGCCGGGGTCATCGTGGCCGCGACCCACGCGATCCTGAGCGATCCGGCCCGTGACCGCCTCCAGAACTCGAATATCTCCGAGGTCATCGTCACCGACACCCTGCCGATCGTCGATGAGGCCCGGTTCCCCAAGCTCACGGTGCTCTCGATCGCCCCATTGCTGGCCAAGGCCATCACCGAGGTGTTCACCGACGGCTCGGTGACCAGCATGTTCGACGACACGCCCTCCCACGAGCAGGGCAACTAGGCCGGGGCTCCTCCTCCTGCCGTTTGCACTCTCCTGGGGAGAGTGCTAATTTTGGGTTAGCACTCGAGCCCTGAGAGTGACAACTCCCGGGGCCGTCCGTACTGATGTTCCGGGAGGAACTACCCCATGGCAAAGATGATCGCATTTGATGAAGAGGCTCGTCGTTCGCTTGAGCGCGGCATGAACGTGCTCGCAGACGCAGTCAAGGTCACCCTCGGCCCCAAGGGCCGCAACGTGGTCCTGGAGAAGAAGTGGGGCGCCCCCACGATCACCAACGATGGCGTCTCCATCGCCAAGGAGATCGACCTCGAGGATCCCTACGAGAAGATCGGCGCCGAGCTGGTCAAGGAAGTTGCCAAGAAGACCGATGACGTCGCAGGCGACGGCACCACCACGGCAACCGTCCTCGCCCAGGCACTCGTGCGCGAGGGCCTGCGCAACGTTGCCGCCGGCGCGAACCCGATGGCACTGAAGAAGGGCATCGACCGCGCCGTCGCGATTGTGTCCGATGAGCTCCTCGCCATGGCGAAGGATGTCGAGACCAAGGAGCAGATCGCTTCCACCGCAGCCATTTCCGCAGGCGGCGACGCTGAGGTCGGCGGCCTCATTGCCGAGGCCATGGACAAGGTCGGCAAGGAAGGCGTCATCACCGTCGAGGAGTCGAACACCTTCGGCCTCGAGCTCGAGCTCACTGAGGGTATGCGCTTCGACAAGGGCTACATCTCGCCCTACTTCGTCACCGACCCCGAGCGCATGGAAGCAGTGCTCGAGGATCC
>JBEGLG010000012.1:0-6459 GCA_041183645.1 Actinomycetota bacterium
ACTGGCCGGCGTCATTCGACGGCTCTATGCGAGATCTGGTGGCCCTCAAGCGGTTCACGAGCTACCTCATCGGTCGCTTCTGCGTGAGTGCGCAGGTCGCGACCCAGGTGGAGTACGGCAGCGACCCGCTCACGCGCTACGCGGCCAACCTGATCGTGCCCGAGGAGGTGCGCGGCGAGGTAGCGGTCATGAAGGCCATAGCCGTGCGCTACGTGATGAATCGCGAGGGGGCTGAGGCCGAGTACGTGCGCCAGCGCGAGCAGATTGCCGAGCTCTACCATGCACTCGTGCTCGATGGCGGGCGGTCACTCGAGGCATGGCTCAAGCCGTCATTCGACACCGCCGCCACTGACGATGAGCGCAAGCGCGTAATCGTCGACCAGATCGCGAGCCTCACCGATGTGAGCATCGGGGCCTGGCATGCGAGGCTCGTGCGGCACTGAGGCCTAGGCGGGCAACTCCACGAGGCCCATCTCGACGGCACATCGTGCGGCGGCGACCCTGTCGCTCTGGCTCGTCGCTCTCATGATTTTTTGCAGTTCCTGCTTGACTGTCGATACGGAGACGAGAAGTTCGCGGGCAATCTGATTGTTACCGACCCCATGCAAGACCAGGTCGATGATCTCCTTCTGCCTCTCCGAGAGGATCAGCGGTGTCTCCACCTGCGACGCGATGTACAGCGGCGTGATCGGAGTATCGGGGTGCGTTGCCCAGAGCCCGAGTGCGGCAGACACCCCGCTCAGCACTGAGTACTCGAGGCTTGTCCAGATACGCGGCTCGGAGGTCATGAACTGCGCGACACCGAGGCACAAGCCTTGGTGCACGACGGGGATTCCGACATGCTCTCCACTGCCCCTGACTTCGAGAATTCTCATGTATCGCTCGCGACTGAACTGCGTTGTCGAATAGCGGCTGGGGAGTTCAGATGAGGGCAGGATCATGATGTCGTTACACCGCACGACCTCGACCATCTGCGATTGGACTGACAGCGGGATTCGATGCCATCGCTCGAGAACGTCAGGCTCGTAGCCCGCGCTGCCCACGAGCGAGAGCACCTCGCGTTCCTCGAGCATCCAGATGGTGGTCGAGTGCGCATGGAACTGACCGAAGAGTCCCTCGTTCAGGCTGAGGGCTACGTCATTGCCGGAAGGATGGCTGGACAGCAGGCGCAGGAAGGCTGGGAGTCCGAGGGCACTGTCGGCCATCTGCGCTCTCCCTTCCCTCACCGCTCACGAGTCACCGAGAGAGAATCTGCTCCCGAGCTCCGGCCTCAGAGTACGGCGGCCATCCCATGCCTGCTCTCGAATGAGGACACTCGCCACTTCACGGTGAAAGTGGACATATCCCGCTTTGTCCGCGTCTCGCTGGCGTAAGCGGCCCTCTCCTCGGCTCACCTGGCTAACGTCCGGGATGCCGATAACACGGCGTGGGACGGGAGACGGGGCTCTGGCGCACGGCCATCAAGGCCAGCCGGAGGGACGGGGGTCTGCGTCTCCCGTTCCGGTCGGCCCCGTGGATTGCACCGTGGGCCAGGTGGGGGTCGGCACCTAGAATCGAGCCATGGCCGGCCGGATTCGCGATGAGGACATCGCAGAAGTCCGCGAACGGGCCAAGATCGACGAGATCGTCCGCGAGTACGTCACGCTGAAGAGCGCCGGCGGCGGCTCGATGAAAGGCCTGTGCCCCTTCCACGACGAGCGCAGCCCCAGTTTCCACGTCACCCCGAGCAGGGGCATGTGGTACTGCTTCGGCTGCGGCGAGGGCGGCGATGTCCTGACCTTCCTGCAGAAGATCGATCACCTGAGCTTCGCCGAGTCGGTCGAGAAGCTTGCGGCCAAGACCAATGTTGAACTTCGCTATGTCGATGGCGGGGCGGCGGTCAATCGCCAGGCAGGCCAGCGCACGCGGCTGGTCGAGGCGCACAAGGCGGCGGCCGAGTTCTATCGCGAGCAGCTGAAGTCGCCCGAGGCGCAGGTCGGTCGCGAGTTCCTGAAGGAGCGCGGCTTCGACGCCGAGGTCTGCGCTCACTTCGGTGTCGGCTACGCGCCGAAGTCGTGGGACGCCCTGACCTCAAATCTGCGCAAGAAGGGCTTCACCGATGCCGAGCTGCAGGCCGGTGGCCTGGTGAGCCAGGGCGACCGTGGCATCTATGACCGCTTCCGCGGCCGCGTGGTGTGGCCGATCAAGGATCTCGCCGGCGATGTCGTCGGATTCGGAGCTCGCAAGCTCTATGACGATGACCAGGGCCCGAAGTACCTCAACACCCCCGAGTCGCCTCTCTATAAGAAGAGCCAGGTGCTCTACGGCATCGATCTCGCGCGCAAGGAGATCTCGAAGGAGCAGCAGGCGGTCATCGTCGAGGGCTACACCGACGTCATGGCCTGTCACATCGCTGGCGTGACCAACGCAGTCGCGACCTGCGGCACGGCTTTCGGCGCCGAGCACATCAAGGTGCTGCGCCGCCTGCTGATGGACTCCGACCAGATGCGCGGCAGCGTGGTGTTCACCTTCGACGGCGATGCCGCTGGCCAGAAGGCAGCGCTCCGCGCGTTCGAGGAAGACCAGAAGTTCGTCAGTCAGACCTTCGTCGCCGTCGAGCCCAGCGGTCTCGACCCGTGCGACCTACGGCTGCAGCAGGGCGATGCAGCGGTCAAGGCGCTCGTCGATCGCAAGGTGCCGCTCTTCGAATTCGCCATCAAGTCAGCGCTCAAGCAGCATGACCTCGATCGAGTCGAGGGCCGCATCGCGGCGATGAACGACGCTGCGCCGATCGTCGCGAAGATCCGAGACTCGGCCATACGCCCGGAATACACCCGCGAGCTCGCCAAGTGGCTCGGACTCGATGTCGAGACCGTGACGAAGGCCGTGGGCAAGGGCGGCAAGGTCTCGGCTCCGGTATCGCGCCCCTCCGAGCCGGCGCCTCAGGTGCTGCCGAGTCGCCCGGCTCAGCCCGGGCGTCGTGATCCGTCGCTGGTGATCGAGCGCGAGGCGCTCAAGTGCGCCCTGCAGCAACCGGCGATCGTCACGCACTGGTACGAGAGCGTGGAAGAGACGGCCTACACGCATCCGAGCGCGGTGGCCGTGCATCAGGCCATCGCCGGTGCCGGATATCCGTCGGAGGATCTCGACGGTCTCGCCTGGATCGATGCCGTTCTCGAGCATTGCGCCGACGATCAGGTGCGCAACCTGGTGCGCGAGCTCGCTGTCGAGCCGCTGCCGGCAGACGCAGGCCAGGATGTCCGCTACGCAACCAGCGTCATCGCCCGACTGCTTGAGCTCGACGCCTCGCGTCGTATCGAGGAACTCAAGGGCCGACTTCAGCGCACCGACGACGACCCCGAGGCGGCCGGCGAAGTCATGCGCGACCTCATGGCACTCGAGGACTACCGAAGGTCACTGCGCGCCAATGCGACCGGGCAGTCCAGCTGATGTTCGGACTTCGCCGCACACGTCGGCTTCCATCAGGAGTTCGCGAGCGCCTCAGCATTCCCTCCGGCGAGCGTGTTATCGCGTGGGGTGTTGACCCGGTCAACGACCTTTACACCTTGGCCACCGACAAGGCGCTGTATCCCGAGTCGATTCGCGAACGCCTCCGCTGGGATTCGATCAGCAAGGCCACCTGGGACGAACCCGTCCTGAGCGTCACGGTGCACGATTCGACCGGTGCCACCAAGGGCACGCTCAAGCTGCGAGTCGAGGAATCTGGCGACCTTCCCGCGGCGGTGTTCGCCCTGGTGACCGAGAGCGTGGTCATCTCCGAGCATGTCGAGCTAGGGGAGGGGGCCGGGGCTCGCATGGTCGCCCGCCGCGATGGCGACGAGGGCACGATCTGGTGGTCGGTCGTGTTCGACACGGGGCTCAACCCCTCGGATCCCGCACTGCGGGCCCGCGCCGACGAGGAACTCGCCTCGCTCCGCGATGCCCTCGGCATCTGAACCAGCCCGGTTCGGAGCACCCTGCTCCAGTTGATATCCTTCTCAGGCCTTGATCCCCCATAGCTCAATTGGCAGAGCATTCGACTGTTAATCGAAGGGTTTCTGGTTCGAGTCCAGATGGGGGAGCCAGTGCAAAGGGCCGGGAGGAATCCCGGCCCTTTCTGCATCCACGGCTCAGCAGTTGAGATTGCCGGCGCAGGCGAACTGAATTCCACCGAAGCCGATTGCCGTCGCCGCGAGCCCGATCAGCGGGAGTAGGTAGAACATTCCGCGCAGAACTCGAGCACCGGCACCCCTGCTCTCGCGCGAGGCAGCCCAGGCGATCCATCCGGCGACGACCGAAAGGCCGCACAGCAGCAAGGTCGAGACCAGCCCGAACACCACGATCACGGCCCATACCGAGCCGCCGGAATCGAAGAGCATCGGACTGAACATCGTCGGAACGGCGAGGATCACCGCGGCGAGAATCCAGCCCACGGTCGTGAGGATCGGAAGGAGCGGCCCGACCGGGCTCGCTGCGGGAGTGTCAGTGCTCATCGGGATCCTCGTGTTCGGGCCGGGTCGAGCGGTGCGAGGCCCAGACTAGAGCGATTCCCACTGCATTCCGACGAGTGTCATCGGTTGCTTGCGTGTCGACAGCCCCTGGCTAGGTCACTCACACCTTCGGCTCGGGAGCGCCTGCGCGGTACTCCATTAATGACAAGGGGAATAGATGTCGGTGATCACCGTGTCATCTCCGGGTTCGGGAGTGGGGCCGTGAGCCGGGAGATCTCTTCCCGAACGCGGTCAGGCTCATCGGTGTCGATCGCGAGGATCTTGGTGCGTCCGGTGTGGCCGGCCACGACGCGAATCTGGCGAGACTTCACGCCGAGTGCCTCGGCCAGTGCCGCGATCACGGCGGCATTCGCCGCCCCGTCGACCGGCGGGGCGTTGACCGAGACGATGAGAGCGCCGTCATGGCTGCCCCCGACCTTTGCGCGGCTGGCGCCGGGCTTCACGCGAACGCTCAGTCGTATCTCAGGCACGATCAAGGCTCCCATGAGTCGCGCCTAGACTGGACGAACATCCCGATAGGAGCCCAATGTCACGCGTTCGCCCACTCGCTGCCACCGTCGCCGTGCTCGGCCTGACCGGTGCCCTGCTGCTGACCGGATGCTCCTCGAATTCGAGCTCGACATCAGCCGCCGCCGCGAGTTCCTCGGCCTCGCCCGCGGCCTCTGCGGCTGCCTCGGCTGCGCCGTCCTCCAGTGCTGCGTCAGCGGTTCCCTCGGTGAGCGGCGCATCGACTGACGCCTCCGGCCTGCCCGTGGATCCGTCGCCGATTCCCTCGAACCTGACCAAGCCGGCGTTCTGCCTGCTCACCGCCCCGCTCTATGACAAGTCGGCGCTGCCGAGCATGTCCCCGGGCTCGGAGACCGGCCTGGTGCTTGCTGCCAAGCGCCTGATCAAGGCGACCCAGGCGCTCGGCCAGGCTGAGCAGCTCAAGGCACTGACCGGCAAGCAGGTGGCCGAGATCCAGGTGACCATGGCGATCCTGCTGACCCTGCTCCAGGACCCGTCCTTGGAGAAGGGCACGGTCGAGCAGATGTCCAAGGCGAGCGGTGTCGACACCAACACCCTCCAGATCGCCCAGACTCAGGGCTTCAAGGACGAAAGCGCCGCGGCGTTCGTCGATCTGGGGACCTTCTGCTCCTAGTCCTGATCCTCCGAGGACCTGTGTTCTCATAGGGGGATGGGCATCCGTTCAACCCCTCGACTTCGGTCGTGGATTCGGCCTGCCCCGTTCGTGGCGCTGGGCCTGAGTGCCCTGCTGCTGGCGCAGTTCTCGGCGGCGCCTTCCGCGCAGGCCACGACCGGCTCGATCAGCGTCACCGGAAGCTCCGTCGAGGTCGAGTCAATCTCCTCGCCGGGCACCTGAGTTTCTGCTCCCACGGTCTATGAAGGCTCGCATGCCCGGCTGGTGCTCAGTGTCACTAATCCGAATGCGCCCACCCAAGTCTCCATCGGGGTCGTGCTCTCCGGGCTCGACCGCACGGTCGCGACCACGAGCACGGTCATCGGCTCGGGCGACCAGACTGTGGCCGTGCCGATCGACGTCAGTGTCGGTGCCTGGAGTGCGGTAGGCGTGGCGAATCTGAGCCCGCGACTGCTCGTGACCATGGATTACGCGGTCGCGGATCCCAGCTCTCCGACGCCGACGCCCACGCCGGCTCCGACCCCCACCGCCACTGCATCGCCTGCGAGCGAGGTGGTCTCGACTGAGTCGGCTGCGCCGTCAGTGCCCGCGTCGAGCCTGGCTCTGCCCGTGGGCGAGACTGGCCTGACTCAACAGGCGAAGACTTCGCTCTGGAACTCGATTGCGACGGCCCCCAAGGGCGCCAAAGTCACTGTGGCCGTGCGTGCCGCGATTCCGCAACGCGGCGCTACGGCGGGCGACATCGCTGCGGCACATGCTCGCGCGGCGAGAGTAGAGGCGTTTATACGGCGCACTTCGCTGGCGACCGGTGCCGATGTTCGGGTCGTG
>JBEGLG010000013.1:0-4396 GCA_041183645.1 Actinomycetota bacterium
CGGTGCCGATGGGCATGTCGCATGGCTCCGCCACCGCCGCCTCGGACACCAAGGTGGCAGCCTCGTCGATGATCTGGCCGGGCTTCAACACTGTCTTTATTCCGGGCAAGGGCCTGCCGAATAAGCCCGGAACGGCATCGGGTTACACGGTCGATGACACCGGCATTGATCGCGCTGCGCTCGCAGCGCAGTTGGCCACGCAATTCGGAGTATCCGGTCAGCCGGTGAAGAACGATTATGGCTGGACAGTTGGCCCGACTGATGGCTCGGGCCCGACCATCTACGTCAATGACGACTCCTCGGCCTCCTGGTCCTACGGCAACCCAGGGGCTTATGGCACGCCCGTTGCCGTGCCGGCTGACGCGGTCGCGGGAAGCGGCACCAGTGGTTCCGTCGCCGGTTCAACCGGCGTGGTCGAGGGCTCACCAGTGCCTGAACCGAGCGTGAGCCCTGCGCCGTCGAAGAAGGATGCCCAGGCGTGGGCAACCGACATCCTCACGAGCCTCGGTGTTCCGCTCGATCAGGTCGACTGGCAGTTCGACGTCTACGACCCCTTCACGACAGCAACCGCGTTCCTGACGATCCAGGGGCAGCGCACGCAGCTTCAGTGGTCGATCACCTTCTTCGGGAACGGCGAGATCGCGAACGCGTATGGATTCGCTGCCGGTCTGGTCGAGATTCCGGGCTACGCGATCATCGGCGCGAAGGACGCCATCGCGCGCTTGAGCCAGCCGGGATGGAGCGCGTTGCAGCCGACGATGATCTCCAATGGGAATGTCAGCATTGCCGTTGATGATCAGCCAGCAGCCCAGCCGACTGTTCCGCCGAATCCCACGTACCAAGGGCGCCCGGCGCTGAGCGTGACGATCACCGTGGCCACGATCACCAAGGCCGAGCTCGGCACGGCCCAGTACTGGCAGCCCGATGGCACGATTCTTCTCCTGCCCGCGTACCTGATCTCCGACAAAGATGGCCATCAGTGGTCGATGCTCGCGGTCGCCGACACCTACGTCGACTTCACCCAGGTGGCTCCCAATGACGGCCCGATGCCGATGGCACGGCAGGGTTCGCTCGGCTGATCGGTAAGGTTGTCGCCGTTAGGCGAGGTGGCAGAGCGGCCGATTGCAGGCGCCTTGAAAGCGCCCGTGGGGAAACTCACCGGGGGTTCAAATCCCTCCCTCGCCGCGTGGAGTGTCGATGGCGATGAGTGAGCTTGTGCTGCGCATCGTCATCGACATTTTCGTTGTCGTGGCGCTCAGCATCGTGATCGGAGCCATGGCTCCGCGCTGGTCAGCAACCTGGCTCGGCCACGACCGAGGAATTACCCGGCTCACGCGATTCGATACGCCGCGTACCTATCGCCGAATCGGAATCCACGCGATCAAGGACAAGCTGCCTGAGCTCGGCTCCATCTTCGGAGGCCAGAGCAAGGGCCAGTTGCCCGGCTCTGAAGCGGAGCAACTTGCCCTCTATGCGCGTGAGCTTCGCCGTGCCGAATGGGTGCACTGGATCTCGATGCTCACCTGGATCCCGCTGGCCTTCTTCAACCCGTGGTGGCTGACCCTGGCGTTCGCGATTGCCGTGATACTCGGCAACGCGCCCTTCGTGCTCATCGTGCGCTACAACCGGATGCGCGTACTGCGCATTGCCGGGCGCAGATGACGATCAGGCGTTCAACGACGACGCAGGTTCCCTGCGGGAGCAAGCTCACCCACACCGCAGTCGCTCTTGTCAGAGCGACGCGGTGTCAATCACGAACCGGTAGCGCACATCGGAGGCAACCACGCGCTTCCACGCCTCGTTGACCTGCTGCACGGCAATGGTCTCGATCTCGCTGACGATGTCGTGCTCGCCGCAGAAGTCGAGCATCTCCTGAGTCTCGGGGATTCCGCCGATCATCAAGCCGCCGATGGTGCGGCGCTGGTCGAAGAGGGCGAAGGCGGGGATGGAGAGGGGCTTCGGCGGAGCGCCGACGAGTGCCATCACGCCGTCGAGTCTGAGCAGGTTGATGTAGGGCACGACATCGATGTCGGCCGAGACCGCGTTGACCACGACGTCGAAGGAGTTGCGTGCAGCCTGCATCTGCTTCGGGTCACCCGAGTAGAGGAAGTTGTGCGCGCCGAGACTGCGTGCGTCCTCTTCCTTGGCCTTCGAGTGGCTGATCATGGTGACATCGGCACCCATGGCCACGGCGAGCTTGACGCCCATGTGGCCGAGGCCGCCGAGGCCCATGACACCCACGCGCATGCCCGGGCCGACCTTCCACTTACGCAGCGGGTTGTAGAGGGTGATGCCTGCGCAGAGCAGCGGTGCCGCGGCGTCGAGCGGCAGATTCTTCGGGATGTGGAGGACGTAGCGCTCCTTGCAGACGATGTAGGTGGAGTAACCGCCATAGGTGGGGGTCACGCCATCGCGCTCAAGACCGTTGTAGGTAGGGGTGTTTCCGCCATTGAGGCAGTACTGCTCCTCGCCAATATTGCAGTTGTCGCAGTCGCCACAGGAGTCGACGAAGCAGCCGATGCCGGCGTGATCGCCGATCTTGAACTTGGTGACCTCGCTGCCGACTGCCACGATCACGCCCGCGATCTCGTGACCGGGAACCATCGGGAAGATCGCCTCGCCCCACTCCTCGAGGCCCTGGTGGATATCGGAATGGCAGATGCCGGCGAACTTGATATCGATGGCCACATCGAAGGGACCGATCTCTCGACGAGTGATGGTGTGCGGCACGAGGGGTGCGCCGGGGGTGGGTACGGCGTATGCGCGGGTTTCCATGTCTGTCCTTCTTCGAGGGGTGAGTGAGGTTAGGCCGTACCGAACAGGATCTCGAGGCGATCACGCATGACGCGCCCATCGAGCTCTATGCCTGTCCAGAGTCGAGTGGCAACGAGAGCCTGGTTGACGAGCATGCCCAGGCCGTCGAGCGTGGTGCACCCATTCGCGGCGGCAGCGGTAAGCAGCGCAGTGCGCGGGGGATTCGTGATGACGTCGGCGACGATCATGTGCGGCAGCAGGGTCGACGTATCGAGATTCAGGCGGGCATTCGCGTCGCCGAAGCCAATGGATGTCGCGTTGATGACGATGTCAGTGGCGGCGGGCAGGGCGAACTCGTGATCCCACAGCACGAAATCGCTACCGGCTGGGGTGCTGGCCGCGAGGTGATCGGAGAGCTCCTGGCCGCGCGATGCGGTCGTGTTCACGACAGTGATGCTCGATGCTCCGGCGAGCGCGGTCTCGACTCCGATGGCGCGTGCCGCCCCGCCTGCTCCGAACATCACCACGCGCTTGCCTGTGGGGTCGACAATCGGAAGAAGCGACTGCAGGAAGCCCTTGCCGTCGGTGTTCTCGCCGATGAGTCGATCGCCGTCGATGACGACGGTGTTCACGGCGCCGATGATCCGAGCGGAGGCGGCCAGCTCATCGAGATGCTCGATCACGGCGACCTTGTGCGGGAGTGAGCAGTTGAAGCCCAGCCAACCCATGGCCACGGCTCCATCAATAGCGGCCTTGAGGTGCTCGGGGGAAACCTCGCAGTTGATGTAGCGCACGTGCGCACCGGCGGCTTGATACGCGGCCTCGACGATGTCGACGGTGGGATTCTCGGCGGCCTTCTGGGCGAAGGATCCGGTGAGACCGGGCAGGAAATCAGGGGCGGGCATGATCCTGGAGTCTAGTTTGGTGCCGTGACCAGCGCTCTCGCTCTCTCCGCTGCCGTGCTGTGGGGAATCTGGAGTTACGGCACTGGCCGGTACGGCCGCCAGGTATCGCACTGGATGGTCATCCTCATCAGCGGCTCGGTCGCCGGTCTTGTCTACTTCGGTACCGGCCTGCTGTCCGGAGACCTCGCCTTCGCTCGCGAGGATGTGGTTGCCGGGCTCCTCGGCGGCCTGCTCAACCTCGGCGGAAACGTGCTGATCCTGCAGGCGTATTCGCGAGGGAAACTCGGGGTCGCGGCCGGAGTGAGCCCCGCCCAGGTGCTTATCCCGCTCGCCTACTCATTCATGCTCGGCGAGGCACTGGGCGCGGTGGCCGCCATCGGCATCATCGTGATCTTCATCGGCCTGGTCATGTTCGTGCTGCCGGGTGCTCGTGGGGCCGGGCCGCTCAGCGGTGGTCGCGCGACGGTGATGCTGGCCGTGGCCTCGGCCGTCTTCTACGGCTTGGCCGTGGTGGTGCTCGACGTGGGCACGCGCACCAATCTCTACGGAACCCTGACGATGTCGGAGGTGGCCCAGGTCATCGTCACCTGCATCGTCGTGCTGGCGATGAGATCCTCCGGGGGGCTGACGGCCAAGGCGATTACCCCACTGGCGGCCTCGGGAATCGCCCTGGGTCTGGGCAGTGTCGCGTTCTACGCGGCCGCCGACTCCGGTGATGTGGGAGTGGTCTCCGTTCT
>JBEGLG010000014.1:0-2827 GCA_041183645.1 Actinomycetota bacterium
GGCGAGTACATGATGAGCGAATCGTCGATGTCGCGCCACAAGCCGAACGGCGGGCCTGATGCGGCCGAGTTTGCGCGTCGTCGCATTCGTGATGAGCGTGGTGCTGGGCAGGCCGTGGTCGGGCACTTACTGAAAGCCTGCCTTGATCTCGGAGTCGAGCCTGTCACTGATGCCCGGGCTACGCGCCTCCTGACCGATGGCGATGCGGTGACCGGCGTGCTCATCGAGTACGCCGACGGAAGCAGGGAAGAGGTGCACGCCCGAGGCGGCGTGATCATCGCGACCGGCGGTTTCGAGCATGACGACGACCTCAAGAGGGCGTTCACTCGTGGACCACTTCCACGTACCGTCGCGGTGCCTACCAACACGGGTGATGGCCTGCGCATGGCCATGCGCGTCGGTGCTCAGCTCGGCAACATGCGCGAGGCCTGGTGGGTTCCGGTGATCGACGTCGAGGTTGAGGGCTGGGGTCAGGTGGTCTGGCAGGTGAACGGTGAGCGCTCCCGCCCGCATTGCATCATGGTCAACGATGCAGGCAGTCGATTCACCGATGAGGCATCGAACTACAACGCTTTCGGCAGCGCTTTCCATGTTGTCGACGTAGCCTCATTCGAGTACGTCAATCACCCCGCGTGGATGATCTTCGATTCCCACTACCTCACCAAGTACGGCCTCGCGAAGCACAAGGATCCACTGAATGTGCCGAGCTGGATGGTGGGCGCTGCCACCCTGGCCGAGCTTGCCGCCGCAATCGACATTCCCGTCACCGCACTCGAGGCCACCGTGGCTCGATGGAATTACCTGTGTGCCGAGGGGCAGGATCTGGACTTCTCGCGCGGCGAGAGTGCTCACGATCGATTCTGGGGCGACGGTGAATTCGGCCTCACTCGGCAGACCACGCTGGGGCCGCTCGACACGGCTCCGTACTTCGCCGTGCGCGTGCGCAGCGGAGCACTGGGCACGAAGGGCGGACCGCAGACGGATGCTGCCGGGCGGGTTCTCGACGTCGACGGTGCCGTCATTCCCGGTCTGTATGCCGCGGGCAATGCGATGGCTTCGCCCATGGGCATGACCTACGGGGGCCACGGCGGCACCCTCGGCCCGTGCATGACCTTCGGCTGGCTGGCCGGCGGCGACGCCGCGCAGCGTGCCAGAGTGTGACCATGGCTGACGTCGAGTTCACCGTCCACGGCGGCATCGGTCGCATCACCCTCAATCGGCCCAAGGCTCGTAATGCCCTCACCATGGGAATGGTGCTGGCGATCAAGGAGCAGCTCGACGAGTGGGATCTTGACCCGGCGATACGAGCAGCAGTGGTCGTCGGTGCAGGCGATCACGGCCTGTGCGCCGGCGGCGACGTACGTGACATGCAGGCGAGCGCGATTCGCGGTGACGACGACGTGGCCGAGTTCTTCCGAGCGGAGTACCGGATGAACGCTCGTATCCACCAATTCGCCAAGCCCTACATCTCGATCATGGACGGACTGGCCATGGGCGGTGGCATTGGAGTCTCCGCTCACGGCAGCGTGCGGATCGTCACCGAGCGATCGCTGCTGGCCATGCCTGAGGTCACCATCGGCATCTGCACCGATGTCGGTGCCACCTGGCTGCTCTCGCATGCGCCAGGTCAGGTGGGCACCTATCTCGCGCTCACCGGCAGCACCTTCGGCCCGGGTGACGCGATCTATTGCGGATTTGCCGACTACGTCATGCCCGTTGCCGATCTGGCTGCCTTCCTGCACCGGATCGAGACCGAGAGCATCGCGACCCTCCTCGAGGAGATGACTGTCGATGCCCCGCCGTCGCCTCTTGAGGCGGCGCGTACATGGATCGATGAATGCTTCGCCTTCGCCACCGTCGCCGAAATCCTGGCGGCCCTCGATGCGCACCCGAATCCCGAGGCCAAGGCGACTGCCGACCTGATCCGCACCAAGTCCCCTTCGGCCGTGGCTGTGACTCTGGAGGCCATTCGTCGCGCAGCAGTGCTCACGGCCGTCGAGGAGGCGCTCGAGGCCGAGTTCGCGGTCTCGTGCTATCTCATGTACGACCACGATGCGATCGAGGGCATTCGTGCCCTCATCGTCGACAAGGATAGGAATCCGCAATGGCAGCCGGCGACGAATGACGCAGTCACGCGCGAGTACGTCGAGGCGGCGTTTGCGCCGTCGAAGTACGGCAGCCTGGGGCTGCTCTCTTAGTACCGACATGCGTGAGGCCCGGCTCAATGAGCCGGGCCTCACGTGCGTTCGGTGTGACTACTTCTTCGAGTAGTCGTAGAAGCCGCGGCCTGACTTACGACCCAGCAGACCCGCCTCGACGTGGCGCTTGAGCAGTGCGGGCGGGGAGAATGAGAAGTCGAGGTGCTCGGCGTACAGGCTCTGCGAGACGAGCAGCAGGGTGTCGAGGCCGATCATGTCGCACAGGGTCAGCGGGCCCATCGGCATGCCGCAGCCGTAGACCATGCCGGTGTCGATGTCCTCCTTGCTGGCCACGCCATTCTCGAGCGAGCGGATCGCCGAGAGCAGGTAGGGCACCAGGATCGCGTTGACCAGGAAGCCGGAGCGATCCTCGGCGTGGATGACGGTCTTGCCCAGCTTGGCGGCGCCGAACTCCGCGGCCTTGTCGGCATTGGCGGGGTCGGTCACCAGGCAGGCGATGACCTCGACGAGCTTCATGACCGGCACCGGGTTGAAGAAGTGCATGCCGAGCACGCGCTCGGGGTGCTTGCTGGCCGCGGCGATCTGGGCGACCGGGATAGATGACGTATTGGTGGCGATGATGGTCGTGGGGGAGACGATGCCATCGAGCTGAGCCATCAGCACGGACT
>JBEGLG010000015.1:0-8687 GCA_041183645.1 Actinomycetota bacterium
GACATGCCCGTGACGTCAGGAACCGAGTAGCGCTCCGGGCCCTTCGAGATGACGGCATCGACCGTGCCGCCCTGGGCCACCTGGCCACCCGGTTCGGGATCCGAGGTGATGATGGTGTCCTTGGCCGCGGTCTCGCTGAACTGCTGCTCGCTGACGGCCAGGGTGAGCCCCGCTGCAGTGAGAGTTGCGGTGGCCTCGGACTGGGTCTGCCCGATGATTGAGGGAACCGGAACCTTCGGGGTCAGGATGCTCCCGGCGATGAGCCAGCCACCGAGGGCGGCGAGGACTACGGCGATGGCCACGATGAGCGCGATCCAGCGGCCCTTGCGCGAGCGACGCGGAGCAGTCTCGACCGCCGGGTGCTGAGGCTGCGGGGGGCGTGCACCCGCGGCGATGCGCTGGGTCATCGAGGCATCGACCACAAGAGTGTCGCGAGCATCAGTGAAGGGGCGCGGACGCGGCAGGGCGGTGCGCACTCGTCGGACATCGGCGAGGAAGTCGGCAGCATCCTGGTAGCGCAGTTCGGGGTCGCGACGAGTCGCGGTGATCACGAGTGCATCGACATCGGCAGGGATCGCGGCGTTGACAGTCGAGGGCGCGGGCACGTCGGAGTTGACGTGCTTGTACGCGACCGAGAGCGGACTGTCGCCGGCGTGCGGCACCTGCCCGGTGATCATCTCGAAGAGCAGGATTCCGGCGGCGTAGACGTCAGAGCGGCCATCGGCGTCGCCGCGCTCGACCTGCTCGGGCGACAGGTACGCGACCGTGCCGATGATCATGCCCTGGGTAGCGCTCGCGTTGCTGGTCTCGACCGCGCGCGCCAGGCCGAAGTCGGCGACCTTGACCCGGCCGTCGTCGGAGATGAGGACGTTCTCGGGCTTAATATCGCGATGGACGAAGCCTGCGCCATGCGCGGCCTCGAGTGCCTCGAGGATCGGATCGAGAAGGACGAGCGCTTGCTCGGAGGTCAGCGGGCCGAACTGCTTCATGACGTCGCGCAGGGTGCGACCGGGCACGTATTCCATCGCGAGGTAGACGTGACCGTCGGCCTTGCCCTGGTCGTAGACGCCCACCACATGCGGATGGGTCAGCCGAGCGGCCGCCTTCGCCTCGCGCTCGAAACGGCTGACGAAATCGGGGTCGTCGGCCAGGTGCGCATGCATGACCTTGAGGGCCACGACGCGGTCGAGGCGCAGATCGATCGCCTCGTAGACAGTGGCCATGCCTCCGCGGGCCAGCATGGCCCGGACTTCGTATCGACCATCGACAACGGTGCCGACAAGGCTTCCGCGCGCAGGGGTCTCCACCCAAGCGAGTCTAGGTGCGGTGGTGACTCCTACTCGGGAGTCACACGCCCCCGCAGGTCACCGATCGCCGACCGGATGCGGTCGTCGATGCTGCCCTTCAGCTCGATCACAGCGAGACCTGAGTCACGCACGACCTCGCCGATGAGCATGTCGACCTGCTCCCGGCGTTCCCGGCCATCGCGCTGTGCGCCATCAGGAGTCCAGGGCAGATCCGGGCGACACCACCAGATCAGGTCGTAGGTACGTGCATCGTTCAGTGCGATGTCGAGCAGGCTCGAGTCGTCGAAGTAGGCCACCGAGTAGATCGCTGTCATCAGGGGGAGTGGATCGCTGATCACCAGCGCCCCCGGGTGATCGAGGTGAGCCATCTCGACACTTGCGCGCTGCTCGCTGAGAATGCCCGCCTGATCGGCTTCCTCGGGCACTCGTCCGCGCGTGTCGACGAAGGTACGCAGGGCCTCGGGCACGTGCACGGCATCGAGATCACGAGCCAGGGCGGCGGCCACCGAGCTCTTGCCCGTGCACTCGGCACCGAGCAGCCCGGTCTGTCGCATCTCGTTCCTCCCTCACCCTGCTCGCGCGTGTAGCGACCATACTTGTCGTGTGCCCGGTCATCTCGCCTACGTCGCTGTCCTGGGCTTCGTGCTCATCGGCTCCGGCTGGCTCGAGGTCATGCTGCGCACGCGTGTGCTGCGCCGCTGGAAGAGACTTCTGCTCTCCATCGCGCCGGTAGTGATCGTCTTCTTCCTCTGGGACGCCTACGCGGTCGCCTCCGATCACTGGTCCTTCGACGAGAGCCGCATTCTCGGCATTCGCCTTCCGCCGGCAGTGCCGCTTGATGAGGTGCTCTTCTTCATCGTGATCCCGCTCGCCTCAATCCTCACGCTCGAGGCCGTGCGCTCTGCCAAGGGCTGGACTGCGGGCGATGAGGAGTCGCCATGACCTACACGCAGCTCGGTGTCGTGGCCGTGATCGTCATGCTCATCGTCGATCTCTGGCTGCTGCGCACGCGGCTGGTGACGCGGCGCATCTTCTGGGTCTCCTACGCGATCATCGTGTTCTTCCAGCTGATCACGAACGGCATGTTCACCGGCTTCGGCATCGTGAAGTACGACGGTGCCGCGATCATCGGCAGCAGTTCGCCGGAGGTAGGCCCGCCGCCGTTCATCGGCGACGGACGCCTCGCCTATGCACCCGTCGAGGATCTCCTCTTCGGATTCGCGATTGTGCTCATGTCGCTGTCGCTGTGGATCTGGTGGGGGCGAAGAGGAGTGCAGCGCACTCCTATGGCCGGGCCTCCGCGGTGGCGTCGCCGGGGCTGATGCCCTGCACGTGGCCGGAGCCGAACTCCCGACGTGCCTTGCGCGCGCGGCGCCACGCGGGCAGCGCGACCGCAAGCCGTCGACGCATCGGCACGGTGGCGCGAGTGCGGAAGACCTCGTAGTCCTGGTGCACGACCTCGTCGACGATGCCGCAGTAGAGAATCCGTGCCGCCTCGATGCAGTCGCGCGATGACGGATGCAGGAGTGCGATGCCGGAGCGCGAGCGCTCCTCGAGTTCCTTGACGCGCGCAATCTGGGCAGCAAGAGCCGCCTTGACCGCCGGCGTGGCCACGCGCTGCTCGAGCACCGCGCGTGTGACCCCGAACTCCTCGAGCTCGTCGAGCGGCAGGTAGACACGGCCGCGATCGAGATCCTCGTTGACGTCGCGGATGAAGTTCGCGAGCTGGAAGGCGATGCCGAGATCGCGGGCGCGATCGAAGGCCTCAGGCGCCTCGGGCTCGAGGATCGGCACCATCTGCAGGCCGATCACAGCGGCCGAGCCGTAGACGTACTCGTAGAGGTCGTCGAACGTGCGGTACTCGGTGACCGTGAGATCCATGGTCATCGAGTGCAGGAACGCGGTGAAGTACTCGAGCGGGATATCCCAGCGCAGCACCGTGTCGACAACAGCACGGCAGACGGGGTCGTCGGAATGTCCGCGTTGCACGTCGGCCAGGAAGGCCTCGCCCCACTCGCGCAGCCATGCTGCCTTCTGCTCGTCGGTGAGAGTCGAGGAGAGGTCATCGACGATCTCGTCGGCATAGCGCGCGAATCCGTAGAGAGCATGCACGTACGGGCGCTTGCCCGGGGGCAGCAGCAAGGTGGCCAGATAGTAGGTGCGGCCGTACTCCTTGTTGAGCTCGCGGCACAGCTCGTAGGACTCGCGCATCCTCGGGTCAGTGATGCCCGCGGCGTCGAGATCGCGCCCGCTCATGCGGGATCACCCCCGAGCACGAGGCGACGCTCGCGAGGACTGGCGAGGAGGATCACCGCGGTGATCGCCACGGCGACCAGGAAGGTGATGCCATCGGTCACGTCGAGGAAGTTATCGGATGTCGCACTGCTCTCGACCATGCCATGCACGGTGAAGGCCGCGGTGGCGAGCACGGCGATCTGAGTCTCGCGCGTGGAGAGTCCGGCCGCGGCAAAGAGAGGAAGGAACCAGAGCAGGTACCAGGGCTGGATGACCGGGCCGAGGACGACGACGGTGCCGAGGGCAAGTGCTGCACCGCGCACCGGATGTCGCGTGCCCGGTCGCAGAATGAGCCAGGCCACGATGACCAGTGCGGCCAGGCTCGCGATCGCGCGCACCACGGCAACTGCGCTCATGCCATCTGCCGTGATGCCCAGCCAGGTGGTGGCGTAGCCGATGATCTGGCCGACCGCCGTCGATGGCGACAGCCAGGTCAGAACTCCCGAGGGAGTGCTGAAGGCGGCGCTGATCACGCCGTAGCCGGTATCGGCGATCAGGTACACGCAGGTGATGGTGATGACCGCGACGAGCGCGGTGACGAGCCAGGCCTTGATGCGTGCCCACCAGCTGGAGTTCATGCCGGCCCAGAGCAGGCCGACGAAGGGCAGGGTGATGAGCGCGATCGGTTTCACGCACGCGGCGCCGGCCACCAGCACTCCGCCCCACACGCAGCGATTGCAGGTGGCGTAACTCAGGCCCGCGACGAGGAGGCCGACCATGAGCGCGTCGTTGTGGGCACCGGAGATGAAGTGCATCAGTATCAGCGGGTTGAGCACGCCGAGCCACAGGGCGCGTCCCTCGTTCACGCCAAGACTGCGGGCCAGGCGCGGAACATAGATCGCCAGCAGCACGACCCCCGCGATCGAGACCAGGCGGAACACGATGCCGGCGAGATAGGCATTGGGGTGAGCGAAGCTCGCGACCGCGCGCTCGATCATCAAGAAGAGCGGGCCGTACGGGGTCGGTGCCTCGGCCCACATCGGGTCAGCGCCGTCCTGGAACCAGCCGGAGACACTGCCCACTCCATTGCTCGTCGGGTCGATGCCGGAGTCGAGCAAGCGCCCTTGCACGTAGTACGAGTAGACATCGCGACTGAACAGGGGTGGGGCGAGCAGCAGCGGAATGGACCACAGTGCGAGCACCCCGAGGATGTCGCGCGTGCGGTGCGCGATGCGCAGCTCAGCGCCGAGTACCAGCCACGCCTGCAGGAGCACGGCTAGGCCGATGAAGACGAAGGCGCGTGCGATGAGCGAGCCGGTCAGGGAGCCGTGCAGTGCGCTGACGAGCGGATTGGCCAGCAGATTCGTCTCGAGCGGCAGCCACCCGATGCCGAGGGCGCCGATGGCCACGAGCGCAGTGCCGGCCAGGCCCGGCAGGCCGTGGCGCAGGATGAAGGCCCGGCCGATCGACACGACTAGACCCTACGGGCGCGCGAGGAATAGCCGCGATCAATCCCCGTGATGCGCTCTGCTGCGAGTCGCCCGGAGATCAGCACCATCGGCACTCCGACGCCGGGCTGGGTGCCCGAGCCGGTGAATACGACGTTCTCGCCCCACATGTTGCTGGGCCGGAACGGGCCGGTCTGCAGGAAGGAGTGAGCGGCAGCAAAGGGCGCACCTCGCTCCATTCCGCGGGCCTGCCAGTCGAGCGGCGACGTCGTGCTCTCGACCTCGATGGCATCGCCGAAGCCGATGTAGCCGCGCTTCTCGAGCATCTCGACCATGTGGTCGCGATAGCGCGGTGCCTCGATGCGCCAGTCGATGTCGGCATCGAGATTCGGGGTCGGGAAGAGCACGTAGTAGATCTCCTTGCCCGGCGGTGCGAGCTCAGGATCGGAGTAGGTGGGATTCGTGACGAGGATGCTGGGGTCGCTCATCAGCTGTCGCTGATCGATCAGCTCGTCGAAGACGCCCTTCCACGACCTGCCGAAGTGGATGTTGTGGTGAGCGGTCTTGGTGTACTTCGCGCTCGAGCCCGCGAGCAGCAGGAAGCAGGAGGGGGAGTAGTCGAGGCGTCGTACCGACCAGGGCTCCTGGCCCAGCAGATCGCGGTAGGCCACGGGCAGATCAGGATTGAGCACGACCGTGTCGGCGGCGATGCGCTCGCCGTTCGAGGTATGCACCGCGACAGCGCGAGTGCCCGAGGTCTCGACCGAGGTCACCGTGGTGCCATACATAAAGGTCACGCCGTGCTTCTCGGCTGCCTTGGCCATGGCCTCCGGAAGGGCATGCATGCCGCCCTTGGGGAAGAACACGCCCGCCACGGAATCCATGTACGCGATCACGGCGTAGATCGCGAGGGCGTCGTACGGCGACAGGCCGGCATACATGGCCTGGAAGGAGAAGATGCGCTCGGTGCGCGGATCCTTCATGTACTCGCGCACCTTCGGGGCCAGCTTGCGGAATCCGCCGATCGCGACGAGCTTCGCGAGATCGGGAGTCAGCAGGTCGAGCGGGGAGTCGATATTGCGATCGATGAAGTCCTTCATCTCGTACTTGTAGAGCTTCGAGACGAAGTCGACGTACTTCCGGTAGCCGGCAGCCTCATCGGGGCCGATGACCGACTCGATCTCGGCAGCCATCTCGTCGACATTCGAGTGCACGTCGAGAACTGAGCCATCGGGATAGAACGAGCGATACAGCGGTGCGACCGGTTCGAGGGTCAGCCAGTCGGACATCTCCTCGCCGAGGCAGTCGAAGCAGTCGGCGATGAGATCGGGCATGGTGAGCACGGTCGGGCCGGTGTCGATGCGGAACACGCCGTCAGGCGAGGTGAGGTCGAGGCGTCCGGCACGACCGCCGGGAACCGACTCGCGTTCGATCACGGTGACCGTGCGGCCGGCGCCCGCGAGGCGCATCGCGGTCGAGAGTCCGGCGAGACCCGCGCCGACGATCACGACGTTGTCGGTCGGGCCGCTCACCGTGCGCGGAGTGCCGTTCGGGATCCAGCGGGAGAGTGCGCCCATGTCAGACCGAGCGCTTGGTCGCGGCATACGCGAGCTGGGTCAGGATCTCCTGGCCCTCGGCGGAGACACCGGGATGCGCAACGGCGGCAAGCGAGGTGTCGAGGAGCTCGGTGATCAGGTTCTCGGTGTACTCGAGTGCGCCGGTGTCGGCGATGATCGCGCGAAGTGCCGCGACGCCTGAGGCGTCGAGACCCGGATCGCCCACGAGCTCGCGCAGCGTGCGCTCCTGCTCGGCCGTTGCGCGCTCATGCGCGATCGCGATGAGCACGGTGCGCTTGCCCTCGCGGAGGTCATCGCCTGCCGGCTTGCCGGTCTCGGCCGGATCGCCGAAGACGCCGAGGATGTCGTCGCGCAGCTGGAAGGCCTCGCCGAGGGGGAGTCCGTAGCCCGAGAGTGCGTCGAATACCTCGGGTGCGGCACCGGCGAGCGCAGCGCCGACATGCAGCGGACGCTCGATCGTGTACTTCGCCGACTTGTAGCGAACTACGCGCAGGGCTCGCTCGACCGAACCGCCGCCGCGTGCCTGCTCGAGCAGGTCGAGGTACTGCCCGGCCATCAGCTCGGTGCGCATCACGTCGTAGACGGCCTTCGCGCGATCGAGGGCATCGACCGGCATGCCGCAGCCGAGCAGCATCTCATCGGCCCAGGAGAGGCAGAGGTCGCCGAGCAGGATTGCCGCGCCCATGCCGAAGTTCTCAGGGGAGCCCGACCAGCCCTCGCCGCGGTGCAGATGGGCGAAGCGGCGGTGGGCCGCGGGCATGCCGCGACGGGTATCGGAGCCGTCCATGACATCGTCATGAATGAGGGCGCAGGCCTGCAGGAACTCGAGTGAGGCGGCCGCGGTCATCGCCTCGTCGTCGAGGGCGGGGTCGAAGCCGGTGCTGCGCCATCCCCAGTAGCAGAAGGCGGGGCGCAGTCGCTTGCCGCCGGCGAGCAGGCCCTCGAGGGATTCCATCATCGGGGCGAGATCGTCGCTGACCGCGGTGAGAATCGCGCCCTGCTCGAGAAGCGCCGCATCGAGGAGGGGCTGAACGCGAGCCCGAAGGTCAGCGGCGTCCAGGGGCGAGGTCACCCAGTCAGCCTACGGGAGGGCCTCTCACCCTGCATGCTCGACGAGCGTGGGCCCCGTAGGCTTGCTCCCATGCCTGCGACCTCTGCCGACCGACCCTCCCTGGGTCAGGTGCTTGCCGAGGGCGAGAGGTCTTTCTCCTTCGAGCTCTTCCCGCCGAAGACCGATGAGGGCGAGATCGCCCTCTGGGAGACCGTGCGCGATCTCGAGTCGCTGAGCCCCAGCTTCGTCTCGGTCACCTACGGCGCCGGTGGCTCGACTCGCGATCGCACGGTGCGCATCACCCAGGAGATCGCCGAGCAGACCACCCTGCTGCCCGTCGCCCACCTGACCTGCGTCGGTGCCAGCCGCGATGAGGTGCGCGGGGTCATCGGCCAGTACGCCGATGCCGGCATCAATACGATCCTCGCCCTGCGTGGCGATCCGCCGGGCGGGCCCGAGGCCGAGTGGCATGCGCATCCAGACGGACTCACGCACGCCACCGAGCTGGTCGAGCTCATCGAGTCACTCGGTGACTTCAGCATCGGAGTCGCGGCGTTCCCCGAGGGTCACCCCGAGTCGCCCGATCTCGAGCAGGACGCCCGAGTGCTCGCCATGAAGCAGGACGCTGGCGCCGAGTTCGCGATCACGCAGTTCTTCTTCCGTGCCGACGACTACGCGCGCCTGCGCGATCGCAGTGCTGTGCACGGCTGCACGATGCCGATCGTTCCCGGCCTGATGCCCGTCACGAATGTCTCGCAGATCCAGCGATTCGCCGCCCTCTCGGGCGCGCAGTTCCCCGAGGAGCTCGCCGTCCGCTTCCATGCGATTGCCGATGATCACGACGCCGTGCGCGCCCTCGGCGTCGAAGTGGCGACCGAGATGGCGCAGGAGCTCCTCGACATGGGTGCGCCCGGCATTCACTTCTACACGCTCAACCGCTCGACCTCGACTCGCCAGGTCAACGAGGCCCTCGGTCTCGGCGCGCACGCCAAGTAATTACCACCGGCCGATCAGCTCAGCCACAATCTCCGCTACCATTCCGACTAGCGGCAGTCCGCCGCCTGGATGC
>JBEGLG010000016.1:0-3343 GCA_041183645.1 Actinomycetota bacterium
AGGTCGAGCACCACTAGGAACTCATCGCCTCCCCATCGACCGACGAGGTCAGTCTTGGCAATGTTGTTGAGCAGTCGTCCGCCGATAGCCTGGATGTACTCGTCACCGGCGACGTGCCCCAGTTCGTCATTGACCTTCTTGAGGTTGTCGCAGTCCATGATGGCCAGAGTGCGCTCGGCCGGGCCCTTCGTTCCGAGGCTCTCCAATAGTCCGCGACGATTCAGCAGCCCGGTGAGGAAGTCGGTGCCGGCCTGCGCCCTCACGGCATCAGCCTGCGAGGCGCGGGTCAAGGCACTCACGAGCTCGCGCTCACGGCGCGTGCGCACGTACGCGGCAAGAGTTGCGATGACGCCGACTCCGGCGATGATGAATAGTCGCACTGTCTGAGCGGTCGCATTTCCATCCGAGGCGAGGTGGCCGAAGACGAATGCGCTGAGCCAGACGATCACCGAGACCACCGCAGTCATCATGGGTCGCGCGAAGATTGCCGAGAACATCGGCACGACCGCGAGCACTCCCACATATGCGGTCTTCGGACCCTCGGCGGAGTCGGCCGCGAGGATCAGCACGATGAAGGCCAGCGGCACGACCAGGCCCAGGAGCCATCGCAGCCGCACGCCCTGAGCGCCATGCGTGCTCACGACTCGTGCTTCGGTTGGCCCTGCTGGTGCTGTCATGTCTCGGGTATCGGCTCGAGACAGGGCTGAAGTCCGTTTCGTCCAGAAATGCTCAGATGTAGATATGCGACATGTCGTGATACCTCGGCCCGGCCACGGCATCGGGGCCGAAAAGAGCCTCCAGCCGAGCGCGATCCTCGCTCGTCAGCTCGATGGTCGAGGCGGCCAGGTTCTCCTCGAGGTAGGCCACCCGCTTCGTTCCCGGGATCGGAGCGACGTCATCACCCTGCGCGAGTACCCAGGCGAGGGCGAGCTGGGTTGGCTTGACGCCCTTCTCCGACGCCATCTCCTCGACCCCACGCACCAGCCTCAGGTTGTGATCGAGATTCTCGCCCTGGAAGCGCGGATTACCTCGGCGATAGTCGGTCTCCGGAAGCTGATCGAGACTGGTGATCTCGCCGGAGAGGAATCCGCGGGCGAGGGGCGAGAACGGCACGAAGCCGATGGTCAGCTCGCGCGCAACATCGAGAACGCCGTTGCGCTCGACATCTCGAGTCCAGAGCGAGTACTCGCTCTGGATCGCAGTCACCGGATGAACGGCGTGCGCACGTCGAATGGTCTCGGGCGCGGCCTCGGAGATGCCGAGGGTGCGCACCTTGCCCTCCTCGACGAGTTCCTTCATCGCGCCCCAGGTCTCCTCGACCGGAACATCGAGATCAACACGATGCTGGTAGTACAGATCGATGTAATCGGTGTTGAGCCGGCGAAGTGAGGCCTCGCATGCGGCACGCACGTACTCGGGGCGCCCGTTGATCCGAATCTTTCCGTCGGCAGTCACCTCGTGACCGAACTTGGTGGCGATGACGACATCAGACCGCACCGGGGCGAGCTCGGCTCCCAGCAACTCCTCGTTGATGTAGGGGCCGTAGATATCCGCGGTGTCAAAGAAGGTCACGCCGAGGTCGAGTGCCCGACGCAGGGTCTCGCGCGAATGGTCGTCGTCACGGACGCCATAGTTGCCGCTCATTCCCATGCAGCCGAGTCCCTGCTCGGAGACAACGAGCGAGGTGCCGAGTGTTCTGCTGCGCATGTGAGTCCTGACGTGGCGGGGGCTCCCAGTGTAGGGAGGCCCCGCCGACTCGGGAGTGCTTCGGACTAGACCGATGCCTCGACCGGGGCTGACGTACGAATCAGGTGGTCGAAGGCACTGAGTGCAGCTGTTGCACCAGCGCCCAGGGCGATCACGATCTGCTTGAACGGCACTGTCGTGCAGTCGCCGGCAGCGAAGACACCAGGCATCGAGGTACGGCCGTGGTCATCGATGACGATCTCACCACGCGGAGTGAGCTCGAGGGAGCCTTCCAGCCACTCGGTGTTCGGCAGCAGGCCGATCTGGACGAAGATGCCATCGAGTGCGATCTCGTGAGCCGACTCGTCGGTGCGGTCGGTGTACGTCAGCCCGGTGACCTTGGATCCGTCACCGAGAACCTCTGTCGACAAGGCGCTCACGATGACGTCGACATTCGACAGGCTGCGCAGCTTGCGCTGCAGGACCTCATCAGCGCGCAACTGACCGTCGAACTCGATGAGGGTCACGTGCGCGACCACACCGGCGAGATCAATCGCCGCCTCGACGCCCGAGTTACCGCCGCCGATCACGGCCACGCGCTTGCCCTTGAAGAGCGGACCATCGCAATGCGGGCAGTAAGTGACGCCCTTATTGCGGTACTCCTGCTCACCGGGAACGTTCATCGAACGCCAGCGCGCACCGGTCGAGAGCACGACGGTCTTCGACTTCACAGTGGCTCCGCTCTCGAGGCGCACCTCGATCAGGCCATCGTCGCCGGCAGGGCTGATGCGCTCTGCCTTCTGGGTGTTCATGAGATCGACGCCGTACTCGAGCACATGCTGCTCGAGGGCTGTCGCGAGCTTCGGACCCTCGGTGTGCTGGATCGAGATGAAGTTCTCGATGTCCATGGTGTCGAGCACCTGACCACCGAAGCGCTCGGCCACCACACCGGTGCTGATTCCCTTGCGCGCTGCGTAAATCGCCGCGGCCGCACCGGCCGGGCCACCTCCGACAACCAGAACGTCGAAGGCCTCCTTCTCGGAGATTCGCGACGCCGCACGTGAGGCTGCGCCGGTATCGAGCTTCGCGAGGATCTCCTCGAGACTCATGCGGCCGGACGCGAACATCTCGCCGTTGAGGAAAACCGCGGGGACGGCGAGCACCTGCCGTGCGTCGACCTCGTCCTGGAAGAGGGCACCGTCAATGGCGACGTGAGTGATGCGCGGATTGACGATGCTCATGAGATTGAGCGCCTGAACGACGTCGGGGCAGTTCTGGCAGGTGAGGGAGAAGTAGGTCTCGAAGTGGTAATCGCCCTCGAGATCGCGAATCTGATCGAGGGTCTCGGCTGAGGCGGTGGACGGATGCCCGCCCACCTGCAGGAGCGCGAGGATGAAGGAGGTGAATTCATGACCCATCGGAATACCCGCGAATCGCACGGAAATATCAGTACCGGTGCGCGCGATGGCGAACGATGGGCGACGCTCGTTCTCGGCGCTCGTCACCGTGATGTTGTCGGAGAGCGCGGCCACTTCATCGAGAAGGCCGGCGAGCTCTGCTGACTTCGGGCTGTCATCGAGTGAGGCGACCAGCTCGATCGGGAAGACGACCTTCTCCAGGTGGGTCTTCAACTGCGACGTGATGGCTGCGTCAAGCA
>JBEGLG010000017.1:0-4813 GCA_041183645.1 Actinomycetota bacterium
CCCGTGGCGAACTTCGATATCGCCGACTTCCAGAAGGTGTTCAACGTCAACGTGCTGTCAGCCTTCCTCGGTGCCTCGGCCGCCGTTCGTCGCATGGCCACGCAGCCTGACGGCGGAAAGATCGTCTTCACCGCATCGATTGCCGGGCTCAAGGGTGACCCGGGCGTCTCGGTCTACGTTGCCAGCAAGCACGCGGTCATCGGCCTGATGCGCTCACTCATGAAGGAGACCGCAGCGCTGAAGATCCGAGTCAATGTCGTCGCTCCCGGCCCGGTCGAGACCCGCATGATGCGTCCGCTGGAAGAGGGACTCGGTGCGCTTGCCGGCACCGATGCGGCAGGTCTGCGCGCCATGCTCGCCACTGTGATCCCGATGGGTCGTTATGCCGAGGCCGATGAGATCGCCGCAACCGCGTCATGGCTGCTCAGTGATGAGGTTCCCTACATGCACGGCGAGGTCGTCACTGTCGGCGGTGGTCTGTACCCGTGACCCGCGTCGGTCTTTCACTTCCCCAGCTCGGCAGTTTCACCAGTCGCGACACCATTCGTGGCTTCGCGGAGTCGGCGGAGGAACTCGGCTTCGGCTCGTTGTTCGTGCAGCAGCACCTGTTCTATCCGATCAATCCCGCGTCGGGTTACTCCGCACGCCCCGGGCTTGCCGTGCCCGAGGCGTATCGCGCGATCCTGCAGCCGATGGAGTTGTTGGCCGCGGTCGCAGCCTGGACGGAGAAGGTCATCATCGGCACGAGCATTCTCGTTGCCGGCTACCACCGCCCTGTTGATCTCGCGCAGAGGATCACCACGCTTGATCACCTCTCCGGCGGGCGCACGGTGTTCGGCTTCAGCGTCGGGTGGTCCGATGAGGAGCATCAGCAGTACGACGTCGATCCGCGCACGCGCGGCAAGCGAGCCGATGAGCTCATCGATGCACTGAAGGCCTGCTGGGGCCCGGACCCCGTGTCGTTCGAGGGTGAGTTCTTCACCATCCCCGAGTCGGACGTGCGACCCAAGCCGTTGCAGCATCCCCACCCGCCGCTGATGTCGGGCATGCGCTCCGAGGCAGGCCTGAAGCGCACGGCCGAGAAGTTCGACATCTGGAATCCGGCGTCAGGCACGCTCGAGCAGCATCTCGACACCTTCGAGATGCTGAACGAGATGCGCGATCCGTCGCTGGCGCCGCTCACCATGTGCTGGAACCTGTTCACCGACCCGCCCGTCATCGTCGCGAATCTCCAGCCCTTGAGTGTCGATGAGCTGTGCGAGCAGGTAGCCGCTGCTGCAGCTGCCGGTGTCGAGGCCGTCTCGATCGACGCCAACTTCGAGCTCGCCTACTCGTCACCCGAGGAATGGCTGGCACTGCCGAAGAAGCTGGCCCCGGTTCTCGAGGCCGCCCAGGGCTGATCTCGCTGCTACGAGGCTGCGTGAACCCCACGCTTCTTCAGCGTCACCGGGCCGGTGACCGTGAGACGGCAGGCGAGACGACGCTGGCCGTCGAGGGGCACCAGGGTGCGGGTGAGGGTCTCCTCCTCATCGGCGGGCATCGGGCCGCAGTTCTCCTGCCCGGCTTCGACGATCGAGACGCAGGTGCCGCACGAGGCATTCGCATCGCAGACGGTCGGCCAGCCAAAGCCGGCGGCGATCGCGGCATCCATCACGCTCTGGCCCTCGGCCACCTCGAGCTCGATGCCGAGCGGCTGCACGGTCACGATGCTCGTGGTGCTCATGGGGATCCTCATTCCTCGGAATAGGTACTTACCGTAGTCCGATGCTAGTAACATGCAACCGCATCATCACATCCCTACGTTTTGAGGATTGACATGGATCTTGGTCTCAAGGGCAAGCGCGCAATCGTCACGGGCGGCACCCGTGGCATCGGTCGTGCGACTGTCGAACTGCTCGCAGCCGAGGGCGCATCCGTCGCCTTCTGCGCTCGCAATGCCGATGTCGTAGCCGAGGTTGCCGCTGAGCTCACGGCCAAGGGCGCCACCGTCTTCGCGAAGGCCGTCGACGTCAGCAAGGAAGCCGAGCTCAAGGGCTTCATCCAGGAGGCAGCCGCTGCTCTCGGCGGTGTCGACATCTACGTCTCGAACGTCACCGGTGGCTCGCTCAAGGGTGCCGAGCAGTGGCAGCAGAGCCTCGAGCTCGATCTCCTGCCGCTCGTGCACGCCATCGATGAGGTCACCCCTCTCATGGAGGCCGCCGGCGGCGGCTCGATCATCGCCCTGTCGTCGACCTTCGGCTTCGACAACGTGTGGCCGTCGAGCCCGAACTCCTACGGTGCGTTCAAGGCCGCGATCCTTCGCCACGCGTCCGCAGCCGCGCATGCACTCGCACCCAAGGGCATTCGCGTGAACAGCGTCTCGCCCGGCCCCGTCTACTTCGACGATGGCGACTGGGGCAAGATCAAGGCCGGTCGCCCCGAGGTCTACGAGAAGGTGCTCAGCTCGATTCCGATCGGTCGCATGGGCAAGCCGGAGGAAGTTGCCGCGGCAATCGTCATGCTGGCCAGCCCGGTCACCGGTTACACCGTCGGCACCAACGTGGTGTGCGACGGCGGCATGACCGTTCGTACCCAGTACTAAGCACGACGTGACGATGCCGACTCCTGCGCGCTGCGATGGCGCACGGGTCGACATCGCGCTCGTCTGCGGCGGACGCTGGCATGACTTCGACTATGCGCGACTTCGGTTGCTGCAGTGGCTCGAGACTCATGACAGCGTCCGCTGCTCTGTTTATAGCGACTTCTCGCAGATCGAGGCGATCTGCGCTGCCGATGCGGTGATTGCCTACACCTGCGACGTGCGCCCCTCGCAGGTGCAGGCCACGTTGCTTCGCGATCGCATCGCATCAGGCAGCCGCCTTCTAGCGCTGCACGCCACCAACTCGGCCATCGATGCCCCCCAGCCCGGTGAGGAGCGAGTTTTTCGCACCCCGGATGCGATGCCTGAGTTCACCGATCTCCTGGGCAACCGATTCCTCGCACATCCCAAGATCGCCGAGTACTCGATCGAGGTGCGTGACGCCTCGCATCCGCTCGTCGACGGACTCTCCGACTTCCGCACCATCGACGAGATCTACGTGAGCGAGATCGCTGACGACCTGCACGTCATCCTCGACACGGAGTACGACGGGCCGTGCCCGGGCTTCGAGACCGAGAGCGTGCCGGGTCGCACTCGACACCCCATCCTCTACACGCGCCCCGAGGGAGCCGGAGAGGTCGCCTACTTCACCCTCGGTCACTGCCGCGGTCGCTTCGATGTCTCCGACATGGGCATCGACGATCTTGGCGTCATCGACCGCCTTGCCTGGGATTCGCCTGAATTCCTCGAGGTGATGCGCAGGTCGGTGGCCTGGGCCGTGCACGGCAGCGACTGGAGCGACTGCTCCGTCTCACGAGAAGGAGTATCAGCATGAGCGATCGCGGTACCGCAGTAGTCACGGGTGCAGGTCAGGGCATCGGCAAGGCCATTGCCACTCGTCTGGTCTCGGACGGTTACGACGTGCTGGCCGTTGACGTGAACGCCGAGCAGGTCACCGCGGCAGCGCTGGAGATCGGCTGCCGCAGCACGGTCGCCGATGTCTCCGACCCCGCGCAGATCGCGGCGCTCGTCGCGCTCGCGCCGAAGTGCACTGCTCTGATCAACAATGCCGCCATTCAGCGCTACCAGGATCTCCTGCACACCACGGTCGACGAGATGCGCCAGATCTTCGACGTGAATGTCATCGGCCCGGTGTTGCTGGCCCAGGCCTTCGTGCCGGTGATGGTCGCCAATGGTGGCGGCAGCATCGTGAACTTCAGCTCGATTACCTCGCAGGCTCATCCCGAAGGCACCTCGCTGTATCCCGCATCGAAAGCCGCGATCAACCAGATCACCGAGGGCATGGCGCAAGAGTTCGGACGCCTGGGCATTCGAGTGAACTCGGTCGGCCCAGGCACGGTCATGACCGAGGGCACCGCGGGTCACTACGGCGATGCCACGGCACAAGCTGCGATCGCCGGCTGCCTTCCGATTTCTCGCATGGGGCAGCCCGATGACATCGCCAATGCGGTGAGTTTCTTCTGCTCGGAGGAAGCTTCCTGGGTCACCGGCCAGACCCTCTATGTCGATGGCGGGCACCTTGCCGCCCATGGCGCGTTCTTCCGCTGGGCACGCAAGGTGCCGAAGTAGCTCGGCTTACGAGATTTCACTGCACGTCCACCACAGAGAAGAGACGAGATGTCCGTGAAGCCGTTCCGCTTCGCCATCCAGGCCTACCGCAGTGAGTCGCGCGCTGCATGGGTTGACCTGGCCCGCAAGACCGAGGATCTCGGCTACGACACCCTCTTTCTTGCCGATCATTACCTCGGCCCCGGCGAGATGATCGACACCACCGGTCATCGCGTGCAGACCCTCGCCTCGATCCCGGCCATGACGGCGGCGGCCATGGTCACGAGCACCCTGAAGATCGGCTCGCGCATGACCTGCGTGAGCTACCACCTGCCGACGATCCTCATCAAGGAGATGGCGTCGATCGACGTGCTCTCCGAGGGTCGCCTCGAGATCGGTCTCGGTGCCGGCTGGCTGGTCAAGGAATACGAGGCGCTCGGCATCCCGTTCCCCTCGGCAGGTGAGCGCATCGCGCTGCTGCGCGAGACCGTCGAGTGCATGAAGGCTGCCTACTCGGGTGAACCCCTCGACTATCGCGGTGAGTACGTCACGTCCTACGGCTACACGGCTGTGCCGCCGGTGATCCAGCGTCCGCATCCGCCGCTCCTGATCGGCGGTGGTGCGCCGAAGGTGCTCGGCCTGGCCGGTGAGCACGCCGACATCGTC
>JBEGLG010000018.1:0-21823 GCA_041183645.1 Actinomycetota bacterium
CTGTGGCTGCAACGATCCAGGCGATGCCCGCGCTCACTGCTGCCACCAGGAGCCTGCGCACGTCGACGAGATCGCGCGCAGCGGCCCAGCCGCGGCGCTCACATCGCGCCCAGCGATCGACTGCATTGAGCACCAGGCCGAGGTAGAGAGCGACGATGCCCGCGAGAAGCAGCGGGATCACTGAAAGATCATGGATCACCGCGCCGGCGAGAGGTCGAACGATCGAGTAGGCAATCGATGCAATCAGCATGGCGGTGAAGGCCGACGTCAGCTGATGGAAGCGAGCGTTGGGATCACGAGCGAACTCACGACGCGTGAGCACGACCATGCGAATGACATAGGCGAGACTGAAGAGGAGGAACGCGATCACCGGCTCTGCGTAGAGTCCGCCGAGCATGGCGCCGACCAGGAACGCATTGAAGGAGATCGTGCTCGTACTCCAGGGCGCTATGGGTCGCGTGGGCGAATCGAGGATCCGCTTCGTCGATGACTCGGTACCTGTGCGAAAGAGTGCCTGCGGGGTGAACACGCTGATCGCGACCAGAGCTATGCCGCCCAGGAGGACATCGGGACCGGGAATCTCTGCGCCGATATCGGAGTACATCAGCGCGAAGCCGGCGAGGATGGCGGCGGCCCAGACGCCGGCGAAGAGCGCGCCGACGATGCCGGTGCGCAGTTCGCGGGTGGCCTGATCGGTGCCGCTGGTGGCCGGCGCGAGCCAGCGACCGGCAGCCCGAAGCGGGCCGGCAGGGGAAGCCATGGTGTGACGGTACCCCGTGGGTCGCCCTCCTGACCATCACCCCACCCGTCACTCCCGTCACGGATAAAGCGGACGAAACGGACGTAATTGCCGTCGATGGGGTGACCCTCGCCGCCGGCCCCATCCGATACCTCCCTGGGGAGATTCCCCCTGGTCGGCGTGCGCGGAAGGAGCCCGGTGATCACTCGGCGGACTGACCGCGAGCGCGAGGTTGCCCCGCAGGGCGACGAGGGGTTCACCCTGGTCGAGATCCTCGTGGCGACCCTGGTCTTCGCCCTCACCGCGACGGCCACCGTCGGCATCCTCATCACCGCGATCCGCACCGTGCGCGAGAACTCCGACCGCGTCTACGCCGCCAACCTGGCCCGATCCGAGATCGAGCGTCAGCGCGAGCTCGGCACCGACTTCATCACGATCGGAAACACGTCGAGTACCAGCACGACTCCCGAGGGCGTGTTCACCATCTCCACGACCAGCAACTGGGTGGGACTCAATCAGGCCACCGATGCCTGCGAGGCAGCGGCACCCGGTCAGGCCTACATGCGCGTACATGTCGAGGTCTCGGGTGCGTCGATCTCCGATCCTCAGGTCAGCGACACCATCATCGCTCCGGGCGACGACTCGTCATTGGTCGACACCGGGCAGCTGGCAATCAAGGTGGCCGACGAGCGGGCGAACCCGGTGAGCGGCGTGACCCTTCAGGTACGCAATGTCGCCGCAGCCGGTGCCACCACCACGTTCATCACCGGACCTGACGGATGTGTCTTCGTGCCGAAGCTTGCGCCGAGCGCATCGTGGCAGGTGACGATCAATCGTGGCGGATACGTGCCGCGCATCGTCAATGGCACCACTACGACAAGCGCCGTCGTGGCCGCTCAGACCACCAGGATGTCCTTTGAGTACGCGGCGGCTTCCTCCATCGAGTTCACGTCCTCCACGACGGACTTCCCGATTCCGGCCGGTGTTCCGCTCTCGATGGGTCAGGATCCGCTCGCGATCGCGCCGGTCGCGGTGACGTCTTACCCGAAGACCGTGAGCAGTCTGTGGCCGGCAGTAGGCGGATACCAAGCATGGCTCGGCACGTGCATCGACGCAGATCCGGCAAGCTTTGCCGCACCTCGCACCATCGCGGCCAATCGCACCTGGTACGCCGTGACTCCGGGTGCCAAGACCACCGCCGCACTCGGCGGCGCCACGGTGCGCGTGCGCGGACTTCCTGCCAATGCGCTGGTGCACATTGCCCATGCCGCCGAAGCGACAGGCAATTGCACGACCGCCCAGGGGTACGACATCGGTCGCACTGACTCCCAGGGCGTACTGCGCGTCGAACTGCCCTACGGAAAGTGGACATTCAGCTCGACAGCGGCGGCGGGCGTGACCTCGGTGGTCACTCTCGAGCCGGCGCCGACCACTTCGGCGAGCCCGTCGGCGACGGCGACACCGACGGCGAGTCCCAGCCCGACACCTACGGGAATCCCGGTGGATCCCAAGGGCGCGCAGGTCACCGTCAGCTTCCCGAACGCGAATCTCGATATTCCGACAGCCTCGCCGACGGCCACTCCTTCGGGAAGCGGAACGCCATGACCGACCAGGTGGTCAATGGCCGGGACGACGGCATCACGCTGATCGAGCTCATCGTCGCGATGGGCATCTTCAGCCTGCTGATGATTCTCACGTCGATCTTCATGATCAGCGGGGTGCGCAGCATTCGCGATACGACAGGCCGAAACTCCGTGCAGGCGGAGCAGCAGAACGCCTCCGAGTGGATCTCGCGGATGATCCGGTACGCCGACAATCCGTACTCGAACTCGCCGATCGTGCCCTCGTTCGATTACGCCGGCACGGTCGCAGGTCAGCCGGTCGTGACCTTCTACACCTTCTCCGGAGCGGGCAAGGTCGATCGCGTGCCCTACAAGGTCACCTTGACGAAGACCGCCAAGGGAGTAGTGACCTCGACCTGGGCACCTGACATGACCTCCGGTCGACCTGTCTACACGGCTGCAGTGAGCAATGGCTGCCGAACCTCGCCCGCGGACTCCACCTGCTCGACACGACTTCTCGTTCCGGCCAGTAAGACGAATGCGCCCACGCTGAGCGTGAAGTATTACAAGGCAGGCACGCCGACGACCGGAGTGCCGTCACCGCCCATGGTCGAGCTCGTACCCCCGGTCAATGGCACGCTCACGGCGGCGCAGATCGCCACCCTTCGCGCAGTGCAGTTCACCATCGGCGGCACTTCGGCTACGTCATCGGTGACGCAGAAGGTCATCCTCGCGAACGGACAGTCGTGATGAATAGTCTTCTTGCGCGACTTCAGCGCCACTCGCCGGCTGATCCCGAGGGCGGATCGGCGCTCATCGTCGTGATCATCGGGTGCATGGCACTCGTCGCCCTGTCACTCGTGCTCGCGCAGGCGACGATCAACGCCGTGCGTCCTTCCGATCGCAGTGAGAAGTCCTTCGCGGCGCAGGCAGCGGCCGAGGCGGGCATCGATGACTATCGGGCGCGACTGCTCGTTGACAATCGGTACTTCCTCCGTGCACCCGACGCGACGAATCCTGCCCTCACCGGGTGGGCTGATGTTCCCGGCGGTGCAGGGCAGGGGCAATTCACCTACTCGATCGACACGAGCCGTGCGCTGGTTGCGGGCGAGCTACGAGTGTCGTCCACCGGAAGGGTCGATGGCGTGACGCGCACGGTCGAGGCCGTGCTCACGAAGCGCTCGACGCTCGACTACGTGTACATCAGCGATATCGAGTCGATGGCACCGAGCCTGCCCGGCGCCTACTCCGATCCGACTCTTGCGGCACAGCTGTGCACGAACCGGCGATGGGCGGCGGCCGGCCAAGTCAGCAAGACCGGTACCAACCCGCTCAATGGCATTCACCGCAACTCGAACTACTGCCGATGGGCAGGCATCTACAACACCGAGCGCATCAAGGGACGCATCCACACGAACGATGTCTGGTACCTGTCGAGTGCCATCCCGAACATCGATCCACTCTCGACGGGCGGAAACTCCACAGCCGTCTTCGACGGTGCGATCACGACGTCGTGCCCGCCCGCGACAACCGGTGTCGCCGGCTGCCCGGAGACCATGCGCTGGATCAATACGAGCGACGTGAGCTCGAATACCAGTGGAGCGTGGGGCTCCGGCACTACCTATTCCACGACTGAATTGAGCGGATCCCAGGGCGGAAAGCTCTGGAATCCCACCTATGACTCGGTCCTCGAGATCCCGGCCTCGAACAGTCGGATGCATGAGCTCGCGATGGACAAGGGCTGCGTCTTCACCGGGCCTACTCGCATTCGCTTCCGTCCTGACGGCACGATGGCGGTCACGAGCCCGGCTACGCGCGCCACCACGAGCATGTGCGGGGGAACCTCGCTGTACGCCAACCCGGCGACTCCTGCCGTGCAGCCCACCATCACCTTGGATCTCGGAGCCATGAAAGCTGCCGGGTTCAATGGCGTGGTCTATGTGCAAGGCACCCTGAGCCCGCCCGTCGGCGACGCGAATCGATGGGTGGCGGGCACCTCTGCCGCGTGCATGAAGAAGACGGTCACTGCAGTGAATAGCTACCCCTTCCTCATTCCCGCTGCTGCCGAGCAGACTGAGCTGTTCAACTCCTCGTACACGGGCAAGAAGGGCTTCCCCTCGGAGAAGTTCGGAAGTGATCCCGGGTGGTATGACTGCGATGCAGGTGACGTCTTCCTTCAAGGTGAATTCACGGGAGCAGTGACGATTGCGACGGAGCATGACATCGCGCTCACCGGTCCGGTCATCGACTCCAGCGATACCAACAAGACCAATACCGCGGGCACCGACTACGGAGTGCCGCCGCTCACGTCGAACAACATGCTGGGCCTGGTTCCCTACCGCTTCCTGTATGCCTATCGCCCGCTCGACGCCAATACGTCGTCGGCGACCGAGACAGCTGACTGGAACTGGCAGAAGAACAAGAACGTCATCTACAACTTCGCCGCAGTGGTGCTCACCCAGTGCTTCGGCTCGCAGGACGCCACCCGTGGCTCGAATATGGGAGGCATCTATCTGCGCGGCTCCCTCGGGCAGAAGTACCGCTGCCCGGTCGGCGTGAGCGGCGGTGGATCGGCCTACCAGAAGTTCTATCAATACGACCAGCGCTACATGGTCGAGGATCCGCCGCCGTACATGCTCGAGCTCTCGAATGAGCCGTGGAAGGTCAAGGCATATTCGGAGACCGGCATTCGTCGAGATCCCGTGGCGCTTACCGGCATCGTCGCCGATACCGGAACGCAGGCTCGCTCGACCACGCGCACCTACAACGTCCTCGCCAATGACGTGGCCGGGAACAAGCTCACGGGTGCGGTGATCAAGGCGGGAGTCGGCACCGTGTCAGTCGTCGGGACTCAAGTGTCCTTCCTGGCACCCTCGACGGTCGGGCAGACAGTGATCGAGTACATCGTCACCAAGCCTGATGGCAGCAGAGCAGCCCAGACGCTGACGATCACGATCACCTGATGCCGGGCAGGCGCGGCTCGCGCTTTCATAGACTGGGCGGCGGAGGCATCAGTGACCGGAGTACATGACGACGACATCTCGGCAGAGGAGATCTACGCCGATTTGCTCCAGCGCGTTCACGTGCTCACGCCGATGTCGGTGACCTACGCCGAGCAGGGCGATATTGCCAATGCCGTGCTGTGCACCTGGGCGGCCGATGTAGCGACCGCGCAGGCCGTGGCATGGGAGCGCATAGTCGTGGTCACTCACTCGCCTCAGACCCCCTTCTTCGCTCTCGGCGATCGAATCGCGCGCGCTTTGCGCGAGGGGCTGGACGAGGGAAGCGGGGCTTACGCCTCGGCGAGCGAACTGGTGCAGTCGATGCGCGAGCGCATGCTCACCGCCGTCGACGCTGACCTGGCCGACGACATCGGAACTCGATTCAGCTCCCTTGATCACCTGTCGTCGTTCGAGGCGCCCCTTCCGGAGCGGCTTCGCGAAGCCGGCTATTCCCGGCTGGGGGCACTGCGCCCCGGAGACTTCGTGACGCAGCGTCGCGCCGATGCCCAGGCACGCATGCGCGACGCCCTTGCGCAGCGGGTGCGCGGCGACATCACCGGTGCGATCTCCTCTGCCTACGAGGCCGACATGCTCACTCTTGAGGCCTACCTTGTCGAGTCGGCACTGGCCATCGGCGATACGCAGTTGCTGACGGTCCAGGTGCGCTGGGATCTCGCGGTTGCTGCCCTCACTCGGCTTGCGGGGGTACCGGAGGACTTCGGACAGGCGGTCTCAGTCGTGCGCCAGACTCTCGTGGCGAGCATCGGCTCAGGCGATGGTGCGCGACTTGCCCGCACCTGGATTCCTACGGCGTAGTTTTCGGACCCGCAGCATCTGCCTTGACCTGAGCGAGCAGATCACTCACGTTCTTCTCGAGATTGGGCAACTGCGACTGCAGTACGAACGTGGTCGCGGTCACGGTTGCCGACTGCTTCTTGCCCTGAGGATCCGAAGGATCAGCAGTGACATTCACCCCGGTGACGAGGAAGTCTCGGTCGAGCTGCTCCAGGCCGCGCAGGAATCGCTGAAGTTGATCGGAGTTCGCGACCACGGTCATGCTCAGGTCGAGCTTGGCCACCTGGACCCGCGTGCGCTCGGGAGATTGCTGCGCATCAGAGACGAGACCCTGATTCTGCTTGGCCGCGTCAATCGGCTCAGGCACCGACGGGGTGATCGCCGAGACATCCTGGGCTGCGATCCCGGCCTTCTTCGCGACGGCGGTGATCTGGGTGAACAACTCGGGAAGCTCCGCCTGCTGAGGCATGCGGGAGAGCAGGGTCTGCACCCGATGGGCTGCCTCAGGGGCGTCCTTGACCATGATCGAGAGCTCGCGCAGGTGATGCTGCTGCGCGACGATCGATGCATTCACGGTCGACGTCTGTGACTCGAGATCCGCGGTGGTCGAGAGTCGCGGTGAGAGAACGAACAGCCAGGTAGCCCCGGTGGCAACTGCGAGGATCGCTCCACCGGCAATGAGGTTGTTGCGCTTGCGATGTCCGGTCATGTCATCACTTCGCCGTCGGATCGACGACCGCTTCGCCTGACTTGGCCAGTGCGGCCTCGCGTAGGGCAGCGATCTGCTCGGTGGTCAAGGAGGTGCGCAGCGCGTCGAGCGAAATGCCGGCCGAGCCGCTGAAGTTCAGCTTGTTGTTTCCGTTCGCATCCTGGGTAATCGTGCTCGCGGTGACGTAGGGGCCTGCCAGGAACGAGTTCCTCTCCGCGCGGATCAGGAATTTCGAGACATCGGCGCGAGTGGGTGCCTGCGCACTGAAGGTGAGGCAGCCGATGGTGATGTCCTTGCCGAACGGGTCGGCATTCGGGCATTCATTCAGTGCAGTCTCAGGATGCGAGCTCAGTTCCGGCTTCGGGATGCCGGTGAAGCTCACGGAAATACTCGAGTAGTCGACATTCGGTCCGGCGACTGCGCGCAGTTGCTCGAGCAGGCTCGAGGTGAGCGCTTCGGAGGCAACGGCGTCGGTGATGAACGCCTCCTGTGTCGTGATCTGCTGGTAGAGCTGCTCGACAGGCGCCAATGACTTCACCTGATTTCCGATGGCGGCACTCTCGTTCTGCGCGGAGGTGAGCTTGGCCTCCTGGTCAAGAATCGAGCCGTTCTGCAGGAGCCAGATCAAGGTCACGACGACAAGAATCCCGAGGAATCCGAACACGTATCCGCGTCGGATCTTGCGCACCGAAATCGACTCGCGCACCGTCGGGGGGATGAGATTGACGCGGGGGAGGCTTGGCTCGAAAACGGGATGCTCGACCTCGATCGACGACTGCTTCTTCTTGCCGATCTCCAGCTTCCAGAACGGAGTCGACGCGGACTTCTTCGCCTTCGCCATGTCAGGCTCCCATGGCCAGGCCGGTGGCCACGGCGAACGGCCGAGAGTCAGCCTGGGAAAGTCGACGGGCTCGCGCGAGTCCCTCGAAGGGATCGAGGAAGGCGACCGGAATCCGCAGCTCGGTCGTGATCCGCTCGGAGAGCCCGTTGAGCTCGGATGTGCGTCCTGTCAGCACCAGTCGGGAAACACGAGCTCCGCCCGCCGCGTGGAAGTAGTCGAGGGAGTCACGGATCGCGCCCACGAGCGTGGTGGCCCAGGGATTGATCAGTGCCATCGCCCTCGACGTCGTGAGGTCGATAGCTGTCTCGCCCTCGCCGGCGAGGAGTCCGAAGACATTTGACTCGGCCACGGGAGTGATGATCGGTGGCGGACCATTCAGGCCGGTCGCGATGACCAGTGCCCGCGCATCCTCGAGCTCCAGGCCCATGGTCGAGGCAATCGTGAGCGTGGCGATGTCGCCGCCCTGGCCCGGAATGGATCGGATGAAGAGCGGTCGGCCGCCCTGCTGCACGACGACCGAAAGAACGTCAGCACCGATATCGACGATGGCCGTGCACTCGTGTGAGTCCTGCAGCATTCCGCCGCACGCGGTGCGAATGAGTGCGAAAGCCGAGGTATCCGCGCGCACGGGCTCCAGGCGTGCCGCAATGAGCGCGTCGCAGAGACCGGTGACCGTCTCGGTAGGCGTCGCGACGAGAAGTACCTGGAGCAGCTCGGTCGTATGGCCGTGGCCATCGGGCACGGAGAACTCGGCAAGCGGCTGATAGTCGAGCTCGACCGTGGCGAGGTCGACCGGAAGCGCATCGACCACCTGGTACTTCAACGCGGATCGGAAATCCTCGGCGGGCATCCAGGGCAGGTCGACCTGGCGAGTGATCACTCCCGCATCGCTCATGGCGGCGGCCACCTTGCGGGTGCTGAACCGGCCGGAACGCCAGAGCCGCTTCAGCGCCTTGGTGACCGCGGGCTGATCGGTGATCACTCCGGAGTGAATCGCTCCCTCAGGCAGCTCGATCTCGGCCACCTTGGTGATGCGCCAGCCCTGGCGTCCACGTTTCGCCTCCACCGCGCGAATCCCCGAGGAGCCCAGGTCCAGGCCCACCAGGCGAGGAGCGGCGGTGTTCTTCACCCGAGGTTTATCGGCTCATTCGTGCCCGCCGGGCCGCCTTGAGCCGAAACACCTCATATGAGTCATCCCGACCTCCAGGACGCCACCGCGGTCATTGGCCCGCAGGCACTCGTGGCCCTCCTGCGCCTGGCGGTCGAACAAGGGGCTTCCGATCTGCACATTCGTGCGGGCGGTCCGCCACTCCTGCGCATCAGCGGTCGGCTGCACCCGGTTGAGCATGCGCCACTGAGCAATGACGATGCCGAGGCGCTCGTGCTCGATGCCCTCATGCTTCCCCGCGATCGCGAGGCCTTCCTGGGACATCAGGAATGCGATTTCGCCCTGCAGATCGACGGCATCGGACGCTTCCGCGGCAATGCGTACCGCACGCGCGGAACAGCGAGCATGGTCCTGCGCCATGTGCGCGAGCACGTTCCCACGATCGAGGCCCTCGGTCTACCCTCGATTGTCACCGAATTCGCCGGCCTGCAGGCAGGGCTGGTCGTGGTGGCCGGGCCTACGGGCTCAGGCAAGACCACGACCTTGGCCTCGCTCATCGACCTGGTCAATCGCACTCGACGCTGCCACATTCTCACGATCGAGGATCCGATCGAGTTCCTGCATCGAGATCAGCTCTCGACGGTGAGTCAGCGCGAGATCCACACCGACACCGAGGACTTCGCGACCGCCCTGCGCTCGGGAATGCGTCAGGACCCCGATGTCATCCTTGTCGGCGAGATCCGCGATCTCGAGACCCTGCGCACGGCGCTGCAGGCCTCGGAGACCGGTCATCTGGTACTTGCGAGCCTTCACGCCAAGAGCGCGGTCGACGCAGTCAACCGCATGATCGACATGTTCCCGGCCGGTGAGCAGCGGCAGGCACGAGCTGCACTCTCCGAGTCGCTGATGGGAATCGTGTGCCAAAGACTTGTTGCAGCGCAACGACATGAGGGCCGCCTGCCGGTGGTCGAAGTACTCGCGTCGAATGGTCGCATCCGTGACGCGATCAGCGATCCCGACAAGACCATCATGCTCAGCGAGATCATCGGTGAGGGTGAGTACTACGGCATGCGCACGCTCGAGCAGGATCTCGTCCGCCTCGTCATTGGCGGCGACATCAGCCTTGCCGATGCCGAAGGCGTGATCGGCCAGGTCTCCGATCTGCACGTCGCGCTCAAGCGTGCCGGCTTCTCCGCCGGGAGGGCGCGATGACAGAGCAGGCCATCCGCAGTGCTGCCGAGTTGCTTGTCGATGAGGGTCTCATCACGGCCGACCAGCTCATTGCCGCGGAAGCGAGTGCACTGACGACCGCAGAGCCGGTGCTCACGGTGCTGGTTCGACAGGGCGCGGTCGCGAAGAAGGACGTCGTGCGAGTCACGGTGCAGGCCGCGGGTCTCGAGTACTGCGAGATTCTCGACTGCGTCGTGGATCCGCGGGCCGTTGCCCTACTGAGTGGCGAGCAGGCCCGGAAATACTCCGTGATCCCCGTATCGATCGATGAGCGCGGCGTCACGATCTCAGCCGACAGCCAGACCGCGATGGACTGGCAGGTGCGCGAGGATCTGCAGGCGATCACGCGCCTTCCGGTGCGCTTCGCGGTCAGCCTGCGCGGCGAGATCCAGACCAGGCTCAACCTGCTGTATCGCGCCGAGGCCGAGCTGGGCGAACTCGTCAAGGATCTTCTCCAGGACGAAGCGGCGGTTGATCTCTCGACTCCGGTGGTCTCGACCAAGGACGCACCCCTGGTGCGGTACGTCAATCTGCTGCTCAGTCAGGCAATCGCCGACCAGGCATCGGATATTCACGTCGAACCCGCTGAGGACAGCATCCGCATTCGCTACCGCATCGATGGCGTGCTCAAGGAGATGGCCCCTGCGCCGAAGGAGATTCAGTCGGCGGTCATCTCGCGACTGAAGATCATGGCCGACATGGACATCGCCGAGCGTCGGCGCCCGCAGGATGGTCGGCTTTCCGTCGTCGCCGCCGGACGCAAGATCGATCTCCGCGTGAACTGCCTTCCCACGGTCTGGGGCGAGAAGATCGTCATGCGCATCCTCGACAACTCCGCGGTGATGATGAGCCTGCCGCAGCTGGGCTTCTCGCCCGCGAACCTGCAGAAGTGGAAGACATCGTACGAGCGTCCCTACGGCATGCTGATCGTCAGCGGCCCGACCGGCTCGGGCAAGTCGACGACCCTGTATGCCACGCTCAACGCGGTGATCCGGCCTGAGGTCAACATCGTGACAGTCGAGGATCCAGTCGAGTACCGGATTCCCGGCATCAACCAGGTGCAGACCAATGCCAAGGCCGGGCTTACCTTCGCTTCGAGCCTGCGCGCGATCCTGCGTGCCGATCCTGACATCGTCCTCATCGGCGAGATCCGCGATCATGAGACAGCGCAGATCGCTGTCGAGGCGGCGCTCACGGGCCACCTCGTGCTGACGACGCTTCACACCAACGATGCACCGAGCGTGCTGACCCGACTCTCCGAGATGGGAATCGAGCCGTTCCTTCTCGGCTCGGCCCTGCAGTGCGCCACCGGTCAGCGACTCGCCCGTCGCCTCTGCGATAAGTGCAAGCGGCCAAGTGAGCTCACCGCATCGCAGCTCGAGGTGATCAAGTTCGAGGCACCCGTAGGCATCACGCCCACGATCTTCGACGCCGTCGGCTGCTCGAGCTGCGCGCATACGGGCTATCGGGGGCGTCTTGCCATGCACGAAGTCATGCCCATGACCGAGGAGATCGAGCGACTCGCGACGGCTCGCGCATCCTCCGACGAGATTCGACGCATGGCGATCGAGCAAGGCATGCGCACTCTGCGCCAGGACGGCTGGCTCAATGTCGCCCTGGGCGCGACCACGATCACCGAGGTACTGCGCGTTACCGCGTAGGAAAGGACGTACCGATGAATGAGAACCCGATGGTGACGCTGCCCACCGCGCCAGCCGCGCCGGTATCGAGCCTGCCGCTCATGCCGCCGACCCCCTCACTTCCGCTGTCCGCTCCCGCTTCGGTGGCGCCGCCTTCGGCACCTGCAGTGACAGCGCTTCCGATCACTCCGCCGACCCCGGTGCTGCATGCCGTGCCGGATGCACCTGTTGCACCGCCGTCAGCCGGCGATGCGGGGATCGTGCGACTGGATCGTTCGGAAGTGCGCGGTATCGACGGAGGTATCGAACTCGATGAGTTCCTGCTGTACCTGCTCGAGCAGGGTGGTTCCGACCTTCACCTGACCCTCGCCTCGCCGCCGATGATCCGCGTGCACGGTGACCTGGAGCCGATTCCCGGCTTCGGCCCCCTCACCGCCACTCAACTGCAGGAGTGCCTCTACTCGATTCTCACCGACCGCCAGAAGCAGCGGTTCGAGGAGAACAAGGAGCTCGATCTCGCGTACGAACTCACCGGTGCTGCGCGCTTCCGCGTCAATCTCTTCCGCCAGAAGGGAGTGATCGGAGGTGTGCTGCGAGCCATTCCGTGGGAGATCAAGGAGCTGGCGGCGCTGAACATGCCCGAAAGCATCGGCGAATTCGCCAATCTGCCGCGCGGGCTGGTGCTGGTGACCGGGCCGACCGGCTCGGGAAAGTCGACCACGCTTGCGGCGATCATCGATCGGGCCAACCGCACCCGTCAGGCGCACATCATGACCATCGAGGATCCCGTCGAGTTCGTGCATAAGCATCGCAAGAGCGTGGTCAACCAGCGTGAGGTGGGCGAGGACACCGATTCGTTCGCAGCTGCCCTCAAGCATGCTCTTCGCCAGGATCCCGACATCATCCTGGTGGGCGAGATGCGTGATCTCGAGACGATCTCGATCGCCCTGACCGCAGCGGAGACCGGTCACCTGGTCTTCGGCACCCTGCACACCTCCTCCGCGGGGTCCACGATCGACCGCATCATCGACGTATTCCCCCCGGAGCAGCAGTCGCAGATTCGCACGCAGTTGGCAAGCAGCCTGCAGGCGGTCGTATGCCAGACCCTGTGCAAGACGGTCGACGGCAAGGGCCGAATCGCCGCAACCGAGGTTCTCACGGCGACTCCTGCGGTACGGAATCTCATCCGCGAGGGCAAGCTGCAGTCGATTCCCTCTGCCCTGCAGACGGGTTCCAAGTTCGGCATGCACACGCTGAACCAGAATCTCGCCGACCTTGTCGACGCGAATCAGATTACCTACGAGACCGCGCGCGAGAAGTGCTCCGATGCAGCCGAGCTGCATCAGCTCCTGGGAATGACGGACGATGCCACAGACTGAGTATCTGGTGAAGTCCCGTGCACGCACGGGACGCCTCATCGAATCGAAGATCACCGCGACGAGCGAGGCTGATGCCATCGCTCGCGTTCGCGCGACAGGAATGACCCCCATCGCGGTCGAGGTGACCAACAAGGGGCTCAATCGGTCTATCCAGCTCACGAAGCCGCGAGTGAAGCTCAAGGATCTCGCGATCTTCTCCCGGCAATTCGCGACGATGCTCTCGTCCGGTCTTCCGATTCTTCGTTGCCTTCGAATCCTGAGCGATCAGTCGTCGAACCCCGCGCTCCAGGAACTGTTGCGCTCTGTCACGGCCGACGTCGAGCGAGGCGACTCACTCTCGGTATCGATGGCCCGCCACAAGGAATTTCCGCCACTGATGGTGAGCATGATCAGGGCGGGCGAGGTCGGTGGATTCCTCGACACCACGATGCTCGAGATCGCCTCGTCATTCGAGGCGGATGTGCTGCTTCGCGGCAAGATCAAGGCGGCCCTGACCTATCCGATCGCGGTCGGCGTCATCGCCATCGTGATTGTGATCGGCATGCTCATCTTCGTCGTTCCGGTCTTCGACTCGATGTTCGCTCAGCTGGGCGGCGAGCTTCCCGCCCCCACTCAATTCCTGGTGAACCTGTCGAATCTCATCAAGAACCCGATCTTCTCGGTGCCCGTGCTCGCGGCGATCATCTTCTCGGTGATCTGGTACCGAAATCACAAGACTGACCTCAAGGTTCGCAACATCGTCGATCCGCTCAAGTTCCGCCTGCCCGTCTTCGGGCAGCTCTTCCAGAAGATCGCCCTGTCACGCTTCACTCGGAATTTCTCGACTTTGCTCGCGGCTGGCGTACCCGTTCTCACTGCCCTCGACATCGTCGGGGATACCTCGGGCAACGTGATCATCGCGCGTGCGGTGAGCTCGGTGAAGGAGAGTGTGCGTCAGGGTGCGAGCATGGCTGCACCGCTCTCGGAGCACGAGGTATTCCCGGAAATGGTCGTGCAGATGATCTCGGTCGGCGAGGACACCGGCGCGCTTGATTCGATGCTGAAGAAGATTGCCGAGTTCTACGACCAGGAAGTCACGGCCACCACCGAGCAGCTGATGGCACTCATCGAGCCGATCATGATCGTGATCCTGGGATCACTCGTGGGCGGCATGATCATCGCCCTGTACCTCCCGATCTTCAAGATCTTCGATCTCGTGAAATAGCCGGGAAAAAGTTGCGGCTGAAAGGTTCTCCGCTGTGTTTTGGTCCGAAACACCTGGTGCAACCCCCGCACTGAGGGTGCACCCCACCGGGGTCCTAGCTACAGGAGAACACAATGTTGGTTCGCTTCCAGGAACTCAAGGAGAAGCGCGACGCCGGGTTCACCCTCATCGAACTTCTGGTCGTCGTGGCAATCATCGGCATCCTTGCCGCTATCGCCATCCCGGTCTTCCTCAACCAGCGCAACAGCGCACGTGATGCAGGCGTGAAGTCGGACATCGACACCACGGCCAAGCAGATGGAGACCTTCTACACGCAGAACAACGCGTACCCCACCACCGCCACTGATCTGACGAGCCTGCCGATTTCGCTCAAGCTCTCGCCCGGCAATGGCGTGGCCATCACCATGAACGGTGCCTCGGCCTACACGATCACCGGGTGCAACGTGGAGTCCCTGCAGTCGTACACCTACGACTCGGGCGCCGGCGGTCTCTCGTCGACCGCGACCCCCGTTACTACCTGCGCCACCGGCCTGACCCTGAACTAGTCCAGGGCGCCACGCGCGACACGAACGGCCCGGGCTCTGCCCGGGCCGTTCTGCGTGGGGTGGGGTCCGCGCACTCCGCTGCCTGTCCCATGAATGGGGGATACCGCTGTAGAAAAAATGTTTACTCCAGCAGGGAACCGATCCGATACCCCCCTACGTCCAAGGGGGGCAACGGCAGGACGACACGGGTCGAGGAGAAGCAATGCGCGCATGGGTTGAGGGCACCGCTGGTCTTCAGCGCGTCGTCGAGGTCGGGCTTCGGCTCGCGCCCACCGCTGCCTGCATTCCGGCTGCCGCGGCGGCGATCTCGGAGATCATCGAGTCGTCACCCGAGGCGCCGGTGCGCATCGTGGGAGTTGGCGCAGAGGACAACCGGGTCATCGTGACCTTGGCCATTACCGTCGGAACGACGACCGAGATCACCGGTGGCGCCCCAGCCGCGCGGCTCGCCGTCGGCCTGGTCGCCCGTCTCGTCGAGGGGCTCGCGTCCTTCGACCCCGCGTTCACCGCCCTGCCCGACCCTGACTCCGTCGACGCCCTGATCGGCTCGCGCGTCGATGCGGAGCCCGACACGCTTGCTCGCGCCATGTGCGTCCTCGCCGGTGCTCACTGACATGTCCGCCTCGACCATCGGGATCGACGCCGAACTTCAGTCAGCCGAGACGATGGATCTCGACGACGACACCATCATCACCGCCACTCATCGTGTCGGTCGCAAGATTCCTGACATGGTGGTCGGTGACCTGACCGAGCGCGAGATCCTCGCCATGGCGCCGGCCATGGTCTGCGATCGCATCCACTGGAGCACCGCCGAGCCCATGGATCTGACAGCCCTGATGTCCGATCTTCCGCTCACGGCGCGCACTCGTGCCTGGAGCGATGGGCAGAGTCGGATCTGGGTCGACGAGGGCATGGGTCAGCAAGCACGCGAATTGATCCGCGAATGGTGCGAAAGGCACGGGGTCGAGGTCATGAACATGCGCGTCGAGGCGTCGGTGCCCTTCCGCGATGTCGATTCCATTCCCCACGGCCTCTTCGGCGAGCTGCTGCTCGCGACAACCGACTGGCTCTATCCCCGCACCTACGCTATCCGGCGCAAGCTCGTCGCAGACCTCGAGCTGATCGACGACGATGACACTCGTTCGATGATGTATCTCTTCATCTCCGATCACGCAGATCGCTTCGATGCCGATCGCGTCGGCCGCAACGGCACCTTGAACTTCGCATCATTCATGCTGGGCAAGCTCAGGAAATGGCCGCAGGATGCAGCACGGGCTGCGTGGGGCCGCACGCTCATCGACGATCACATGCACCTGAATCAGGCGATTGACGAATCCATGGCCACCTTGCATCGTCGCCCGACCGAACCCGAGCTCGCCGCGAGAATGAAGACTTCGGTCAGTGACCTGCGCAAGCGCGAATTCGCGATCGCCGAGGTGAGCGGGATGCGCAATTACGACTCGATCATCAGCGGCAGCATGGGCGAGGACTCCGAGGGCGTAGACGCCCCGGACTCCGTCGATGTCTCCGCCGAGGGCACCAGCTTCCAGGTGGATGCGATGCTGACCAAGGCCATCATCGATTCCATCATGGCCCCGACTTCCACTCGTGGAACGTCACCTGCCGATCCGATGGCCCTCGCAACCGTCTACCTGAGCTTCTGGGGCGAGATGAGTCGTCAGGAGCTCGCGACCGAGCTGGGAGTCCTGCCCAAGACCGCCGCAGCCTCGGTCCAGAGGGTGATCTCGCAGGTCGGTGCAGCGGGAATCCTGTGACCGCCACCGAGAGCAGGCGCACCGTGACAGCCGAAGCATGTGATCCGGTTCCCTGGATCTATTCCGATGCCCCGGGCATCTTGATGTGGACCTGGCTCACGGAGCACTTCATCGCCAAGATCACCGGCGCCGAGGTACATGACTCCGACGTGACCGCGATCAGCGGTCAGCGCACGATCCGCGCGTACTCCTGGGAACTCGCCGACCTCATGCGCACTCACCAGGACATGCCTCGAGTTCTCGTCGAGGGCATGGCCGCGAGTTTCGATGACGCCGATGCCCTGATTCGCGAGCACGTAGGCAAGTGCTACGACGTACGACTCGGATACGGGCGTTTCGCAGGAAGTCTTGCCCAAACCTTCACCCTCGCCACCGGCGAGGTGCTCGACACCACGCCGTTGCTGGGCACTCGCTGCACCATCACTGTCCTTCTCCCCGGTGGCGGAAGCCAGCAGGTGCAGGGAGATCTGAGCCTGGAGCACTACAAGTGGCGTCTGCGCGACGGTGATCAGATTCTCGAGATCACGCCCGAGCACGTGTCATCCGTGGTCAACAAGTCCGAGGCCGCGACTCGTGCGGCGAAGGTCGTGCACCTCGAGACGTATTCGGGCATCGCCCGTATTTATCGAGACGAGCGCAAGACGGGTTGCACCGGCACGCCCGGATTCATGGTGGGCACCGTCGATCACGCCGGAGCGCCGAGATGTCCGGTGCATGAGGTGTCCCTGCCCGACGATCTCATCCGATAAATACCTCATGGAGAACGCGCAGTTGGCCAAGGTCATGAGATCGGAGTCGAAGAAGGGCTGGACCGGGCGCCTGGTGGCCACCGATCCGAGCACGGGAACGAGCGCGGCGATCTATATGTACGAGGGCGGCGTGTATTCCGTCCAGGTCGAGGATTTCACCCCACATCTGACCAATCGCATGATCGCTGCCGGCATCCTCGACGAGTCGCGGATTCGCGAGCTTCATGCGAGTGTCGAGCAGAATCAACGCGACACTGAGGTCGGACGCTTTGCCATCAATCGCGACTGGCTGCCCATCGATACCCTCGCCGCGTTTCACGCCGAGTACCTGCTGGCCGGCCTCGGTGCTGCGCTGTCACTGCCCAAGTCGAAGATCCAGGCCGATGCTCACGAGACCACCGATCACCTGTGCACCCTTCCCGTGTCGGTCGAAGACCTCATTTCCGCCACGGATCTGCGCGAGGAGAGATCCCAGCGCATCTGGAACGGTGTCGCCCCCGGATCCTCCACCCGCGAGACCGTGCTTCGGCAGGTCAACGCGGAGGCCGAGATCTGCTCGGCGTCATCCGAGGTCAGGGCATTCATGAACGCGGTCGACGGCATCAACACTGTCGACGAGATCGCGGGCACGTGCGGTTTCACCCGTGCCGAGGCGATCGTGATCACGGCAGCACTCATCTCGGGCGGTGCGGTGGCAATCGCGGGGCGGAAGTCCATTCGCGGTGCTCACGTTCCGGAGGACTTCGCCTCCGCAGCGCAGTAGTCCGGGGAAGACTCCACCCATGGATGTCCTGTCCGCGCTTGTTGTTGCGCTTCTGCTGCTCGTCGGCCTGGCGGTCGGATCCTTCCTGAATGTCGTGATCGCTCGGATTCCTGTCGGACTCTCCGTGATCTCGCCGAGGTCGCGGTGCCCGAAGTGCGAAACCGAGCTCAGCAACCGCGACAACATCCCCGTGCTCAGCTGGATCCTGCTTCGAGGACGGTGCCGCACGTGCTCGGCCCCGATATCGCCGCGCTACCCGCTCGTCGAGCTGGTCACCTCTCTCACGTGGGGAGGTCTCGCGCTGTGGACGTTCTCGACCGGAACTCTCGGGCTCCTACCGCTGGTCCTGGTCATCTCGGCGATTCTCATCGCCCTGTTCGTCATCGATCTCGACCACAAGCGACTGCCCGACCCCCTGACCTTTCTCATGTATCCCGTTGCCGTCATCGGCCTGGGCGTCGATGGCGTGGTCACCGGTCAGTGGCCGATCGTGCCCGCCCTGGCGGGGGCCGGCATCTGGCTCCTGGCGATCGGCGGGATCTGGTTCCTCTCCGGCGGACGAGGCATGGGCATGGGCGACGTGAAGCTCGCCCCTGCGCTCGGCCTGATCCTGGGCTGGGTCGGCCTCGGCTCCTCGGTCGTCGGGCTCCTCGCCGCCTGGCTCATCGGGGGAGTGGTCGCGGTCGGACTCCTCCTCGCCCGTCGCGCACGCTCAGGTACGGCCATCCCCTTCGGGCCCTTCCTCATCACGGGCTTCGCCATCGGTCTGCTGGCCGGCGCCCCCCTCACGGATGCCTATCTCGGCAGCATGGGGTTCTAGCCGGCTTCCCACCCCTTCGGCTCTATCGAGCCGATACCTCCCCCAGAGAGGAGGCCTCATGAGGGCGTGGATCGATGTCGATGGCTCCGGCCGTCAGTACCTCACCCGGGTCGGCAGTGGCCTTGTCCTGTCGGTGACCCCCATTGGCGATCTCGGCCCCGTGCACCCGCTGGCCGACTCCCTCACGCATGACTCCGTTGAGCGACCGGCGGCTGCTTTCCATCGCATCGCGATCCTGATCGACGGCGCGATGGGCTCGAGCCCGGCGATCCGATTCCAGGCCAGCGCGATCATCGCGACCGATGACCCGATGTTCGAGACGGCCATGCAGGCGATTCGCGACGAGGAGTCGTACAGCTTCAGGATCGAATGGCATCGTCACGAGTACGTGCCCGCGGAGCTTCCTATTGATTCCCTCGACCTCGCGCATGACACGCGAGGTGTTCTCGTCGAGCTCGTCTCGATGCGCGAGCACGCGCTCGCGATACCCGATGTCGTGCCCGCGGAATGGTCGCAGGAAGGCGGGGTGTGACATGGTGCAGGATCCCGACGGCATCGTCTTCTTCATCGACGGCGAACACCCCGAGCAGGGCAGACCCACGAACTCGGTCTTCGGCTCCACCGCTTTCGACCGCCTTGATCAGCTCTTCACGGTTGACGGTCTCGACGAGGTCGGCTCCTCGTCGCTCCCCGATGACATCAGTGCCATTCCCGCCGTCATGGCAGATGCACCTGAAGTGGTTGCCGAATTGCACGCTGACATCGACACCGTTCTCGCCGAGCATGCCTCTGCGCCGCGCATTGCCACGCGTTCAACATTCGAGCAAGTGGCGGCGATGGCTGAGGCAGTCGTGCCGGTGCGCATGTTCGACCCCAAGACTGATTTCATCCTGAACGGCCCGCGCATTGAGGTGAAGGCCTCTCGACGTTTCGGGCGCAAGAGCACTGCTACTTCCTCCGAGGGTGTGCGATGAGCGATCACATGACTGCATCTCAAGGTCCCGGCGTCATCGTCGTGGCAGAGCCCGAGGTGAGCGCTCTGCTCACTGCCTCCGGCGTTGCCTGGAACGTGCAGAAGCGAATGCCGGGCATCGCCGACATGTGGGCTGCGCTCTCCGGCGGCGAACTCGATGCGCATTCACGCATTCTTGTCTTCTCCGACTCACTTCACCGTGGTGAGCCCGATGAGGGCAGCGAGCGCGAACAGACAGCCAGGGCCATCGTGGCGATGGCCAATGCGAAGGCCCATGTCTTCGTCGCCGTCTGGCATTCGACTGAGCTCGAGACGCTCCGTGCTCACATCGATCGCGAGGCCGCTGCCATGGGAGTGGCCCCGGACTCGATCACGATTCACTTCATGCCGATGGAGAAGGGTGAGCGCGAGGCACTTGAATGCATGCGCGCCGTACTCGATGCCGAGATCGAATGGCCGCTTGAGCACATCGTGGGCATGGAGGAATCCCTCGAGGCCATCTCGATAATCGCGGATCCCGATCTCGCCGGCATTCCTTCGTTGAGCGATGCCGCACCTGCGGCCCCGATGCCCCCGCCGGCGGCAAGCATTCCCCCGAGTCAGTCGCCGGCGGGCTCCGCAGCGTCGACATCCGACCCGTCACCCTCGTCACCCGCGATGCCGCATCTGGGCATCGGTCAGCAGACGGCATCCGAACCCCCGATGGGCAGCAGCACCTCAGGCGCATCGCAGGAGTTGCTTGCGCGTCCGCCACTTCCCGGTCAGGTGACCATCACGGTCACCTCGAGCAAGGGCGGCTCGGGAAAATCGACCGCGGCGCTGCTCCTGGCGGCGTCCATCGCACGTGCGTCCAAGGAGGGTGGCAAGCCGCTCAGCGTGTGCGTGGTCGACATGGATACCCGTGACGGCCAGGTGGCCTCGCTCATCGGCAAGTACATGCCTACCGCGCTCAACATTCGCGTGCAGCCTGTCTGGGACGAGCTGACGATCCGCCGCCACCTGGTGTTCGAGGAGGCTCTCGGGGTGCACGCATTGCTTGCGCCGATCCGACCGCGTACGGCCGACACGGTGGGTCCCGAGTTCTACCGCACCATCATTCGCAGTCTTCAGCGCATGTTCGATGTCGTGGTCATGGATACCTCAGTTCAGTACCTCGATCCGCTGATCGCCAAGGTGTGCCTCCCCGAAGCAACGGAAGTTCTCTTCATCACGACCCTGGCCAGCACCGCCGTGCAAGGCATGGCGCGCGCCCTGCGCGAGATCACGGCACCGGCCGAGGAGTCCGGCCTCGGCATCAGTCGCGACAAGATCGGCATCATCGTGAACCAGAGCGTTGCCGGTGTGGGCATGCAGCGAGAGCAGATTCTTGCCGCGGGCCTGGGCGTTCCGGTCGTCGGCGTCATTCCGCTGGCGACGAAGGATGTCCTCACCGCGACCAATCTCCACCGCATGCAGACCCTTCTCGATCACCCGTTGATCGGCCCGGCCTACAACGAGCTCGCTCGTACCTGCCTGCCCGGTCGTGGCCTCGCTGAGTTCGAGATGAAGAACCAGAACTCCATGAGCACGGGCATGGCCGGAGACGTCAGTCCCGCAGCGCCGATCACGGTAGAACTGCCGCTCTCAGTTGACGCCGAGCCTGAGCTCGAGCTCGCATCAGCCTCGCGCAAGAAGGGCCTGTTCCGCCGTGTCTGATCAGGGGGCACCCCCGGTTGAGCTCGACCCCGCTGCATCGCTGAGCACGGTGGCCTATGCGATGTTCGCCCTGCAGCAGCAGCTGCCCTTGTCGGAGCTTCATCCGGAGTCGGCCGGCGTGACCATGCGCTCGACCCGTCGTCAGTCGCCCGAGTGGTTCGCGGCTGCCGCTGATGATGAGGCAAGCCTGCTGCAGACAGCACCCGAGCTCCTGGCCATGTCGAGTACCGACGCGGATCCGGTTGTTCCCCGCGATTCCGACATCATCGGCATCTACGCGCCGAACTCTCCGCG
>JBEGLG010000019.1:0-9142 GCA_041183645.1 Actinomycetota bacterium
TGATACGCCGGCGCATCTCGGCGTCGACATCGGCCGGGGTCACGCCGAAGACCTGGGCGGCGACAGTCGTGTGCAGGTCCTCGCCCGCCGTGAAGGCATCGATAAGCCCCAGGTCGGCTGACGCGTGCGCCATGATGCGCATCTCGATCTGGCTGTAGTCGGCTGTCATGAGCGATTCGAATCCCGCGCCCACGACGAAGCAGCCACGAATTCTGCGACCGGCGTCGGTACGGATCGGGATGTTCTGCAGATTCGGGTCTGCGCTCGACAGTCGTCCGGTGGCTGCCACGGTCTGGTTGAAGGTGGTGTGGATGCGGTGATGCGCATCTGCCAGTGGGATCAGCCCATCGACAGTCTGGCGAAGCTTGGACCTATCGCGCCAGGCAAGCAGACGTTCCAGCAGCGGATCATTCGTTGTCGCGAAGAGCCACTGGAGCGACTCGGCATCAGTCGTGTAGCCCGTCTTGATCTTCTTCGTCTTGGGAAGTCCGCGTTCGGTGAACAGGATCTCCTGCAACTGCTTGGGCGAGCCGAGATTGAATGGCCGACCAACGATCTGATGCGCGGCTTCCTCGGCAACTCTCATGTCGTGCCCGAATTCCGACGAGAGGTCGTCGAGGAGCGTGGGATCCACGGCAATCCCGAGGAATTCCATCTCGGCGAGAATCGAGATGAGCGGAATCTCGAGGTCATCGAGAAGTGCGAGAGTCCCCTCGGTGGCGAGTCGCTCGCGCACGACGACCGCGAGCTGGGAAATCGCGACCGCTTGAGCAGGCAGGTCGTCAACGCTGGAATCCTCGAAGAGCATCTGATCCGACGCCTCGCTCACGGCAAGTTCCCTGCCGAGAATGCGCTGTACGGCATCGCCTAGCGCGAAACTTCGCTGATCGGGTGCGATGAGGTAGGCGCCGATGGCGGTATCGGTACGCAGGCCACGAAGTCGGACATCACGGGTGAGCAAGGCGAGCATCGGACCCTTGGCGTCATGCATGTCCTTCATCACCGAGCCATCGGAGAGCCAGTCGCACGCGGCGTCGGCGTTCGCGGCGTCGGCGAAATCGATGACAGCGACCGCTCCGCTCGAGTCGCACACGGCGATGGCCTCGATCGTGCCCGTGCCTCGACCCCAGGTACCGCGGAAGGCGACGGAACCCGACCTACCCTTGAGCCACGCAGCTGCCTTTCCCGGAGACAGCATCACGGCTTCGACAGAAACCTCGGCCACGACCGCTGAGGGCGCTGTGCCCTCACCGGCAGGAAGCGCAGCCGCCAGTCGGTCACGCAATGCGCGAAACTGAAGTGCGGTGAACAGCTCATCTACCGCAGCCGGGTCATACGGCACGAGTCGGCACTGGGACGGATCTGTGTCGATCGGCGCATCATGTCGAAGGGCCGTGAGATCGCGATTCAGTATCACGTGCGCGAGATTCGCGCGCAGTGAGTCACCCACCTTGCCCGTCACCGTGCCGGCCTGGTCAATGAGGGCTGCGAGGGAGCCGTACTCGCGAATCCACTTCGCCGCGGTCTTCTCCCCCACTCCCGGGATACCCGGAAGATTGTCGCTGGGGTCGCCGCGCAGCGCGGCGTAGTCGGCGTACTGGATCGGGGAGAGTCCGTACTTCTCCTCGACAGCAGCAGGGGTCATGCGCGCGAGATCCGATGTGCCCTTGCGCGGATAGAGCACGGTAGTGCGGTCGTTCACCAGCTGAAAGGAGTCTCGGTCACCGGTCATGATGAGCACGTCGTGATCGCTGTCGAGCGCCCGCGTCGTCAGGGTGGCGATGATGTCGTCGGCCTCGAAGTTCGGGCAGTCGACCACGGTGATGTTGAGTGCGCCCAGCACCTCCTTGATCAATTCGACCTGGCCCTTGAACTCGGGCGGTGAGGCGGAACGCGTGGCCTTGTACTCGGGGTACATCTCGGTCCTGAATGTCGTGCGCGAGATGTCGAAGGCCACGATCACGTGCGAGGGCTTCTCGTCACGCAGGACGTTCAGCAGCATCGAGGTGAATCCGTAGACAGCGTTTGTCGGCTGACCCGTGGTCGTCGTGAAGTTCTCGGGCGGCAGGGCAAAGAAGGCGCGATAGGCCAGGGAATGCCCGTCGAGGAGTAGAACACGGTCACGGGTCATTCGTGCATCGTAGAGCCAGGTGCCATCGCCTAGGCTGACACCGTGGATCCCCAGAACCTCCCCCGAAGCCCGCTTGACGACAAGCTCGGCATCGTCATCACCGTGGCCGAACCGGGTTTCGTCGTGGCGACCATGCCAGTGGAGGGGAATACCCAGCCCTTCGGTTTGCTTCATGGCGGGGCCAATGGCGTCATCGCCGAGACAGTGGGCTCCGTGGCGGCGGCGTTGGAGGCCGGCCCCGGTCACTCAATTGTCGGCACAGAACTCTCGTGCACCCATCACGGCTCGGCGAAGTCCGGCCTCGTGACCGCGACAGCCACCAAGATTCATCAAGGCCGCCAGCTTGCGGTCTATGACATCCGCATCGTCGACGAGAATGGCCGCCCTACCTGCACCGCTCGTCTGACCTGCATGATCCGCTCGATCGCCTGATCACTCGCCCTCGAGAACCGACGCGGCTACCTCTGCCAGGGTGACGCGCGAGTCCATCGCCTGTCGTCGCAGCAAGGCGAAGGCCTCAGACTCGCTCATCCCATGATCCGCCTGAAGGCGCGCCTTGGCTCGCTCGACGATGTCGCGAGCCGACAGACGCTCCGAGAGGTCATCCACCTCGCCCTCCAGATGACGCATCTGCTGCCACCGAGCGACAGCCATCTCAATGGCCGGCGCAAGATCGGCCTTGGTGAACGGCTTGACCAGATAACCCATGACGCCAGCGGACGCTGCCCTGGCGATGATGTCCTGCTGGCTGAAGGCCGTGACCATCACGACGGCGGAATACCGTGCGGCGATGATTTCCTCGGCTGCCGACAGCCCGTCACGCACCGGCATCGCCACGTCGAGGAAGCAGACGTCAGGGAGCAGATCGGCCGCACGATCCACGGCGGCCTGGCCGTTGCTCACTTGCTCCACCACCTCATAGCCCAGTTCGCCGAGCATCTCGACGAGGTCCAGGCGGATGAGTGATTCATCCTCGGCGACGAGGATCCGCACGGAGTTCATGCTGCCACCCTAATCGGCGCGTGCCGGCTGACCGTTAGCCTTGGGCTGCGCCCCGGTACCCCAACCGGCAGAGGGAGCCGACTCAAACTCGGTCCAGTGTGGGTTCGAATCCCACCCGGGGCACTCCGATAATTACGGACCTCCGGCGCCGTGCCATGTGCACTCGCGCGAAGGGTGAGGCTGCGTGCCACCACTCCCGTGACAACCAGCAGCAAGAACAGGCCGAGTGCCTGGATTTACCAGGGCAGGTCGCGCAGCACGCTCATGACTAGTCGGTGAGGCCGACCGGCACGATGCCGAGTCGAGGCTTGACCTCGGAGAGTCGAGCCAGGAGTCCGTTGACGAAGCTGGACGACTCTTCGGTGGAGAGATCCTGAGCCAGTGCCACGGCCTCGGAAATCGCGACGGTGTCGGGAATGTCGTCGCGATACAGGACCTCGTAGGCGGAGAGGCGCAGGATTGCCCGATCGACCGCAGGCATGCGCTCGAGACTCCAGCCCATCGAGTAAGTGCTGAGAAGCTCGTCGATTCTTGCCTGATGCGCGATCACGCCATCGACAAGTTCCGAGACATAGGCATTGAGCTCCGGTTCTCCCTGGGCGGCGCGGCGATCGGTCTGCGTCGACAGGACATCACGAGGCTCGAGTGCGCGCATGTCGGATTCATACAGGATGTCGAGAGCGCGCTTACGTGCCTTGCTTCGAGCGGACATGGGCTAGTTCACGCGGCCGATGTAGGACCCGTCGCGAGTATCAACCTTGATCTTCGTGTCGGACTCGATGAACAGCGGCACCTGAATGGTGGCGCCGGTCTCGAGGGTTGCCGGCTTGGTGCCGCCGGTCGAGCGGTCTCCCTGGAGGCCGGGCTCGGTGTAGGTGATCATGAGTTCGACCGACGCGGGAAGCTCGACGATGATCGCCGTGCCGTTGTGGACGCTCACGTTGGCCACCTGATTCTCGAGCAGGTAGTCGGCGGAATCGCCCACCACCGCGGTCGAGACGGAGTACTGATCGAACGAGACGGTATCCATGAAGATCCAGTCGTCGCCATCGCGGTACAGGTACTGCATGTCGCGGCGGTCGACATTCTCGGTCTCGACCTTGACGCCGGCATTGAAGGTGCGATCGACGACCTTGCCGGTGAGCACGTTCTTGAGCTTTGAGCGCACGAAGGCGCCGCCCTTGCCTGGCTTCACGTGCTGGAACTCGATGACGGTCCAGAGCTGGCCATCGATATTGAGCACGAGGCCGTTCTTGAGGTCATTGCTGGTTGCCACGATGTCTCCTGCGTCGGTTTGGCCGTCAGCCCACGATGCGTAGGTCGCGCGGACTCGAGGTGAGGGTCCGGTGACCATCGGCCGTGACCAGGAGGGAATCCTCGATGCGGACTCCCCCGCGGCCGGGAAGGTACACCCCGGGCTCAACGGTGATCGTTGTTTCAGCCTCAAGCCTACCTTCGGCGCGTGGCCCGATCATCGGGGCCTCGTGGATCTCGAGCCCCGTGCCATGGCCCAGGCCATGGCCGAAGTTCTCGCCGAAACCGGCCCTCTCGATGATGCCTCGAGCCATGCCGTCGAGGTCGGCGAGCGCGATGCCCGGCCGAACGGCCGAACGGCCGGCCTTGGCAGCGGCCTGCACGAGCTCATGGATCTCCGACTGCCAGGGCGCCGGCTCCCCCACCACGAATGTTCGGGTCATGTCGGCGTGGTATCCCCGCACACGGGCTCCGCAGTCGATGACGAGCAGGTCGCCGACAGCCAGTGTCCGGTCACCGGGCTCATGGTGGGGCTTGGCCGAGTTCGGCCCGCTCGCCACGATCGTCGGGAAGGCCCGATCCTCGGCACCGAGTTGCCCGAAGAGCTGCTCCAGATGCCGAGCCAGGGAGATCTCCGAGTCTCCGACGCGAATCTGCCCGGCGATCGCATCGAGGGCACGTGACGTGATGGTGCAGGCCTCCTCCAGTGCCCGGATCTCGTCGGCATCCTTGTGCTCCCGAAGTGCCGCCACCTGTTGACCGATGACTAAGGTCTCGACGCCTCGCCCGCGAAGCACGGTGATCGTGCCTAGTGACACTCGGTCGTCGACGGCGATCATGCTGCTTCCCTGTGCCACGCATTGATCAACGACTGCTTCAGCGCACGCACGTGCGACAAGCACGCCCAGATCTGGGCACTGCTCACTCGCCTGCTCGGTGTAGCGCCCATCGGTGCAGAAGATGTCGCCCTCAGGGCTCGAGGCAGACACGAACAAGGCGCCATTGCTCCCGGTGAAGCCGGTCAGGTAACGCAGATCGGTCAGGTCGAGAACGAGAAATCCATCGGCACGCTCGTGAAGCAGTTGACGAAGTCGTGTGCGCCTCGCGGCGGGACCCTCAGCGCTGGGCAATGGCCTGGAGTGCCATGACGTACCCCTGCAAGCCGAAACCCGCGATGGTGCCGGTCGCGACACCCGCCACGACAGAGGTGTGCCGGAATTCCTCGCGGGCTGCCGGATTCGAGATGTGCACCTCAATCAAGGGAGCAGTCAGCATCGCGCACGCGTCGCGGATCGCATAGGAGTAATGAGTGAAAGCTGCCGGATTCAGGATCACGGGAGTCGAGGAATCGGCCGCCTCATGCAACCAGCCGATGAGCTCCGCCTCATCATTGGTCTGACGGACATCGGCAGTCATACCAAGACCTGACGCCGTCGATTCGCACAGTGCCACGAGGTCGGCGAAGGTCGATGCGCCGTAGATCTCGGGCTCGCGCGTACCGAGCCTGTTGAGGTTTGGTCCGTTGAGGACGAGGACGGCGTTCATCGCTCCAGGCTAGCGCCCGGCGGAGCAGATTCGGTCGTAGGCGGCACGTAAGGCGGTCTCGGGCGGGCCCTGGAGAGCCGCGGGCGCACCGATTGCGTCGAGGATGACGAACCGCAGCATCGAGCCACGAGCCTTCTTGTCGATGGACATCGCGGCGAGAAGTGCCTCCCAGTGCCCGGGGGCATAGGCAGTCGGGAGTCCGAGGAGGTCGAGAATCTCGCGGTGCTCGGCTACGCCCCCCTCTGACAGATGCCCGGTCAGACGAGAGAGCTCGGCCACGTAGAGCATGCCGACCGAGACGGCATCGCCATGCCTCCAGCGGTAGGACTCATTGCGCTCGATTGCATGGCCGAAGGTGTGGCCGTAATTGAGTACCTCACGGCCGAGGCGGCGATCACTGGACGTCGCCGAAGTCTCGCGAAAGTCATCGCCCACGACGTCAGCCTTGACCTGCACGGCACGACGGATCAGATCAGGAAGAAGATCCGACGCAGGATCGAGGGCAACCTCCGGAGATGTCCTGATGTCATCAAGGATGCTCGTGTCGCGAGTGAAGCCAACCTTGACGACTTCGGCCATGCCGGCCACGAGATCAGCCCGAGGCAGCGTCGACAGTGACGTGACATCGCACAGCACTCCCACGGGACTATGGAAGCTCCCGACCAGGTTCTTGCCCGCCGCGGTGTTGATACCCGTCTTGCCGCCCACTGCGGCATCGACCATGCCGAGCAAGGTGGTGGGCACGTGCACGACCCGAATTCCGCGAAGCCACGTGGCAGCAACAAAGCCGGCGAGATCAGTTGTCGCACCTCCACCGACGCTGACGATGGCGTCATTGCGGGTGAATCCGGCGCTGCCGAGTGCGCCCCAGCACATCTCGGCGACGGCTGACGACTTGGCATCCTCGGCGTCGGGAAGTTCGATGGCCACAACCTGTGTGCCGCTCTCGCGCAAGATCGAGGAGATCGCCTCGGCTCGTTCTCGCTGTGTCGGGGCATGAATCACGGCAACGCGATCAGCCCCCGTCACCATCGACAGGATCGATGCCTCGAGACCGGATCCGATCACGACGTCGTACTCGACCTCCGCCGACACGTGCACCACCGAGGAGCTCATGCTGCCACCGCCGCGAGAACACTCGAGGTCACTTCGCGTATGGCGCGTCCATCGGTCTCGATCGTGATGGTGGCAACGCTCTCGTAGAGAGGAGTACGTTCCTGAAGAAGCTGAGTCAGTCGCCCGCGCACGTTGCCGAGCAGTAGTGGTCGAGCCTGATTCATGCCCACGCGACTTGCGGCGTCGGAGACATTCACCTTGAGCCAGACGACGGTATGCCCGGACAGTCGCGAACGCGTGAGCTCCGAGAGAATCGCCCCGCCACCGAGGGCGACAATGCCGGTCTGCTCGGTCAGAGCACGTCGCACGGCCTCCTCCTCGCGGGCGCGGAATTCAGGCTCGCCCAGCTCGACGAACATGTCGGCGACGGTCATGCCCGCCTGCTCCTCGATGAGCGCATCGGTGTCGACGAAGGGCACCTGAAGTCGATCGGCCACCCGTCGACCCACGGTGCTCTTGCCCGCCCCCGGAGCCCCGATCAGCACGGCAACAGGGCCGCTCATCGAATGCTGAGGTTCTCGAGGTATGAGTCGAGGTTGCGCTTGGTCTCGGCCACACTGTCGCCGCCGAACTTCTCCAGCAGGGCATCAGCGATGACCAGGAGCACCATGGCCTCGGCCACGACGCCCGCAGCAGGGACGGCGCAGACATCGGAACGCTGATTGATCGCGGGCGCGACCTCGCCCGTCACGACATCGACCGTGCGCAGGGCACGGGGAATCGTGGAGATCGGCTTCATTGCCGCGCGAACGCGAAGGGTCTCACCGGTCGACATGCCGCCTTCGGTGCCGCCCGACTTCCCGGATGTGCGCTGCAGGCCGGTGTCACCCGGCACGATTTCGTCCTGCGCGAGTGATCCGCGGATCTCGGCAAGGCGGAATCCTTCGCCGAACTCGACACCCTTGATGGCCTGGATCCCCATGAGAGCTGCGGCGAGCTTGGAATCGAGTCGGCGGTCCCAGTGGACATGTGACCCGAGCCCAGCGGGAAGCCCGTAGGCCACCACCTCGACGACTCCGCCCAAGGTGTCGCCGTCGCGATGGGCGGCGGAGATCTCCTCTTCCATCGCTGCTGCCGCCGCGGCATCGAGGCAGCGCACCGGGCTCTCGTCGATGCGTTCGAGGTCAGCGGGTACCGGGAGGATGGTGCTCTCGCTCGACGCGGCTCCAATGCGCACGACGTGGCTCAGCACTTCGATGCCGGCCACCTGGCGGCAGAAGGCGCGAGCAACCGCACCGAGTGCGACCCGGGCGGCGGTTTCGCGAGCGCTCGCACGCTCGAGGATCGGACGCGCGTCAGTGAATCCGTATTTCTGCATTCCGGTCAGGTCGGCGTGCCCGGGTCGTGGTCGGCTCAAGGGAGCATTTCGTGCCAGGGCATCGAGCTCGCCTTGATCGACCGGATCGGGTGACATGACCTGTTCCCACTTCGGCCATTCGCTGTTGCCGACCTCAATGGCTACGGGACCGCCCAGGGTGTGACCGTGACGGACACCGCCGAGAATTCGGACCTCATCGCGCTCGAACTTCATGCGTGCGCCCCGACCCGCGCCCAGGCGACGACGCGCGAGGTCGAGCCCGATCTCGGACGTCGTGATCTCGATGCCCGCGGGAAGCCCCTCGGCGATGGTCACCAGGGCAGGGCCGTGTGATTCACCTGCAGTCAGCCAACGCACCATGCGCCCATCCTTCCAGGTCCGGGTCAGCGAGCGGTCACCCCCACCCGACCGCCTCACGCAGCGTCGAGTGCCTCGCGCATCGCCTCGACGGGTGCCGGAAGGCCTGTCATCAAGGTCACCTGTGCCGTCGCCTGCCAGAGGAGCATCTGTCGCCCACTCGACACGGAGGAATTGGGCCAGGCAGCTGCTAAGGCTGAGGGCCACGGGTGATAGCTGGCGTCGAGAAGTGCGCATCGCGACTGGACGGGAACAGACGCCCAGGGAGCCGCCGCATCACCCGGAAGCACGCTGACCAGGAGGTCCTCGTCGACCGGTACGGGGTCAAGCCCCTCGATGCGCGTGTCGACACCCAGATGGCGTGCCAGGTCGGCGACGGACTCGGCCTGCTCGAGGCGACGCGCGCAGACCACCAGTGA
>JBEGLG010000020.1:0-3189 GCA_041183645.1 Actinomycetota bacterium
CGATCGGGAAGAACAGCTCCGGGTCTTCGTCACGGCAGGCACTCTCGTGGCGCCAGTCCATGCGGATCACTCCATTAGGCGAGGGCATCGGGGTCACCGACACTCGTGATTGCTTTCACGAAGCTGGCACATCAAAGGGGGCGACCCAGGGGTCTCCCGGTCGTCCCCGGAGGAAGAAAGCCAGCCCGATCGAGCAAAGGGCCTGCTTAGGTTCGCAGATGTTGCGCGTGGGAACAAGGGGAATCACCGAGAATTGAATCCTGAACTTGTCAGGTTGGTCACAAGTGCGGCATTTGTCCGTTATTGAACGGCAATGACCCGAAGTGCAGCGGGGATCGCCCGGAAGTGCGCCTCGGTCACTTCCGGGGTCGATTCGCCGTCGACCTGCATGGGCATCGGTCGGCTGCAGGTGATGGTGAATTCGGGCAGGTCATGGCGCACCACGATCGAATCCCGGGTCGAGCCCGCCGTGGAGTGGGCCAGCATCCGCCGAGCGGCACGCATGGCGGAGACCACGCGCAGCTTGCGCAGGGCGAAGACATCGAGGCCCGAGTCGAAGGAAGCCTGGGGGCAGGGGTCGATCGGCCAGGATCCGAAGTAGGTCCAGGGGGCGGTGTTCTGCACGATCGCCAGGAAGACACCCTCGTCGACACCCTCGGTCGATGTCAGGGTCAGCGCCGGGTTCTTGCGATCGGTGCGGGCGAAGTACTGCCGCAGCGTGGTCATCAGGTACCGGGTGGGCGAGGCCGTGCGCCCGGCACTGCGCTGCTCCTCCATGGCGGTGATGATCTCCGCATCGAGGCCGACCCCCGCATTGCTCGTGAACCAGCGCCCATTGACCTGGCCGAGCCCGATCATGAGCGTGCGATGACCGCGAATGGCCTCCATGATCTCGCCGGTGGCCTCGACGGCGTCGACCGGAATCCCGAGAGCGCGCGCGAAGACATTGCCGCTTCCGCCGGGCACGGTGGCCAGGATCGGAACATCGTCGCCGACGCCCTCCTCGAGCATTCCGTTCACGACCTCGTTGACGACACCATCGCCGCCGAGAGTGATGACGATGTCGAGGCCCTGTGCTCGCGCCGAACGACCGAGCTCGAAGCCGTGTCCGCGATGAGTGGTCATGGTGACCTGCAGGTCGAGCTCATTCGACAGGGCATTGACGATGACATCGGTGACGCGGGTGGATGTCGTGGTCGCGCGGGGATTGACCACCAGGAGTCCGCGCATGCACCCCACCCTAACCCGAGGGGAGTCCCGTTTAGGCTGCTCCCATGCCTCGTCCGACGCGCTCCTTCGCCGCCATTGCGGCGATCGCAGCCATCGAGGGTCTCGGGCTGATCATCTACGCGATCTTCGACATGATCGAAGCCGTGCGAGTGGGCATCACCGGCCCGGCCGACGTCTCGAATCCGGCGGCACTTTTCCTGCTCATCGTCATCTATCTCGTGCTGGGTGCCGGCCTGCTGCTGGTCGCTCGTGCCTGGTGGCTGATGCGCACGTGGCAGCGAGGTGCGTTCATCCTCGCCCAGGTGATCGCGGTGCTGGTCTTCTTCGACCTCACCCAGTCGAGCGAGAGCCTCCCGCGCACTGTCGGCCTTCTCATCTTCCTGATGGCCATCGCCGGCATCGTGCTGGTCTTCACCCCGAAGGTGCTGCGCGTCTTCGCCGAGGCGCAGCGCCGCTAGTCGGCGGTCAGGCCCGCGCGCAGCTCTGCGAGTGCGCGCGCCAGCAGTCGCGAGACATGCATCTGCGAGATCCCCACCTGCTCGGCGATCTCGCTCTGGCTCATGTTCTTGAAGAATCGCATCATGATGATCTGACGCTCGCGCTCGGGCAGCTTGTCGAGAAGTGGCCGCAGGGACTCTCGGTACTCGATCTCCTCCATGCCCGGATCCTCGAAACCTAAGGTGGAGGCCACGCCGCCGCGGTCGTCATCGCCATCGTCGTCGAGTGACTTCGCGCTGTAGGCCGACTGCGCCTCGAGTACCTCGAGGACATCCTCGGGAGAGATGCCCACGCGGTCGGCGATCTCGCGCACGGTGGGGGATCGGTGCAGTTCGCCGGTGAGATCCTCAGTGGCCACGTAGACGGGCCCTCGAAGCTCCTGAAGTCGGCGCGGAAGCCGAATGGTCGTGGTGCGGTCGCGGAAATGCCGCTTGATCTCGCCGACGATCGTCGGTGTTGCGAATGTGCTGAACTCCAGGCCCCTGCCGATATCGAAGCGATCGATCGAGCTGATCAGGCCGATTGTGCCCACTTGCACGAGATCGTCGTAGTTCTCGCCGCGATCCCGATAGCGGCGAGCGATGTGGTGCACGAGCGGCAGGTGCATGGTGATGAGCTCTTCGCGCGCTGCGGCGAACTCGGCAGATTCCTCGGGTGCTGAGGCAAGGACATCGAGCAACTCGCGCTCGCGCGCGCGCTGCTCATCACCCCACCTCTCGTCACCGGGCGGGCTGGTATCGACTGAGCTCACGCGTCGACCGGCTCGTGACGCTTGACGTGCAGGGTGAGGCAGACCTCGCCGGCATTGACCGACGCGGTGACGTTGTCGACCAGTGCGGTGAGCACTGTCCAGCTGAAGGTATTCGTGGCGGGAACGACGCCTGACGCGGTCGTGCCGCGCACCTCGATACGCAGTGAGCCGTGACTCTCGATGAACACGCACTGCACATCACTGCCGGGCACGGCATCGAGGACCACTTGAGCAGCTGCCTCATCAACGGCAAGGCGAAGATCCTCGAGCTGGTCGATGGGCAGGTCGGCGCGCACGGCCATCGCCGCGGCCATCGTGCGGGCCAGCGAGACGTACTGGGTCTGAGCGGGGAAGCTCACGGTCACGGCGTTCGTCATGTCACTCCTTCTCTTGCTCAAGTATCCAGACCATTCGTGCCCATTCGGGCCAGGTTCGCCAGAGCGGCTCCTTGCACGCGGTAGGGCACCCACTCGGTGAGCCCCTCCGCCCCGAGCGCCGCGTAGAAATCGCGACTCGGCGTATTCCAGTCGAGCACGCTCCAGTCGAGGCGGCCGTAGCCCTTCTCCACGCATTCCTGTGCCAGGCGCACGAGCAAGGCCTTGCCGTAGCCGCGACCTCGATAGGCCGGGCGCACGTAGAGATCCTCGAGATAGATGCCGTGCCGGCCGAGCCAGGTCGAGTAGTTCAGGAAGTAGAAGGCGTAGGCCACG
>JBEGLG010000021.1:0-3118 GCA_041183645.1 Actinomycetota bacterium
AGCGCACGAATCCCTGCGGTGTCTGGACCGCGCGCAGCGATGCCCGATCGGGCGTAGCCACGACATCGGAAGCAGCATTGACCTGCTTGAGAGTGTCGGCCACGGCAAGCCCCGGCACGACCGCCTGGTGCCCGGCGGATACCGCTGCCACGACCGAGGAGATGAGCTCCGGCGGCGTGAGAGCGCGTGCCGCATCGTGGACGAGAACGATGTCGACTTCGGAGGGAAGGGCGATCAGAGCACGTGCCACGGACTCCTGTCGACTCTCGCCGCCGGCCAGCACCTCGATATCGCAGGTGACGTCAAGCTCACCGAGGAGTGCCCGCACCTCATCGACGAAGTCGACCGGCGCGGCCACGACGATGAGATCGATGACGCGAGAGGCAGCGAGACCGCGCACTGCATGGACGAGCAGCGGGATACCGCCGACCTCGCGCAGGGCCTTGGGGGTGCCGGCGCCGAGACGCTCGCCCTTGCCGGCGGCGGGCACGAGTGCCGCACTGGTCACGCGTGCTCCCCTCGGGTCGAGATGAGGACGCTTGCGCGATCAGTGCTGCGGGCGCCCAGGGAACGAACTAGGAGGCAAGTACCTCGTCGAGGATCGACTCGGCCTTGACCTCGTCGGTCTTCTCGGCGAGTGCGAGCTCGCTGACGAGGATCTGGCGTGCCTTGGCCAGCATGCGCTTCTCGCCGGCCGACAGGCCGCGCTCGCGCTCGCGACGCCAGAGGTCGCGGACGACCTCGGCCACCTTGATGACATCGCCGGAGGCGAGCTTCTCGAGATTGGCCTTGTAGCGGCGGGACCAGTTGGTGGGCTCCTCGGTGTACGGCTGGCGCAGCACGTTGAACACGCGCTCGAGGCCGTCGGCGTTCACGACGTCACGGACACCGACCAGGTCGACATTGTCGGAGGGCACGCGAACGGTCAGGTCGCCCTGAGCCACGCGGAGCACGAGGTACTCGCGATCCTCGCCCTTGACCTTGCGAATCTCGACGGACTCGATCACTGCTGCCCCGTGATGCGGGTAGACGACCGTGTCGCCCACGTTGAACGCCATGTAGATGGACCCCTTTCCAGGAGGGCCAACTTTACCACGTGATCAACGCCCCATTTCCCGAACGAGTGCCGCCGAGAATCCCCCTAGGGATCCCCTATAGCCTGTGCCCGTGAAGCGATCAGCAGTTACCTCAGCAGCCCTGGCCGTGGCCCTCGTGGCCGTCTCCCCCCTCCTGGGCGGGTGCTTCCAGGGCCAGCAGGCCACGACCACCATGCAGGCTTCCATGAATAGTGGCGACGGGGTCCAGGTCCAGCTCGGCAACCTCAAGGCCCAGGGGCTCACCCTGGTGCTCGGCGCCGAGCCCGGCACCGCTTCCCTGGTGGGCCGGTTCATCAACGTCGGCCCCGAGACCGAGTTTCTTCGCGAGGTCACGATCGGCGGCAAGACCATGGCCAATGGCGATGTCGCCGTGACCTCCGGTCTCGGCCAGATCCTTCCCGGTCAGTCCCTCGGCTTCGGATACGACTCCGACCAGGCGATCTCGGTCAAGAACCTCGACACCGTCGTCAGCACCTACGTGCCGATCAGCATCGCCTTCGAGGTGAACGGCACTGTCGAGACCAAGGTGCTGACCGTTCCCGCGGCGGGCATTTACGCCGGCATCACCCCGAGCTTCCCGCCGGCCCCGGTCGCCAGCCCCGTCGCCTCCGATGTCGCGAGCGCCTCGCCCAGCCCGGCGGCTAGCTAGTCGCCTTCCGAACTCACGAAGGCCCCGCTCATCCGAGCGGGGCCTTCGTTCGTCTCGAACCAAGAGTGCGGAGTTACGCCTCGTACTTGTAGCCGAGACCTCGCACGGTCACGAGGTGCACTGGGTTCGCCGGATCCTCTTCGATTTTCGCGCGCAGGCGCTTCACGTGGACATCGAGGGTCTTGGTGTCACCGACGTAATCGGCACCCCACACGCGATCAATGAGCTGACCGCGGGTCATGACGCGACCTGAATTGCGCACCAGCATCTCGAGCAGATCGAATTCCTTGAGCGGCATCGGAACCGAGGTACCGCGCACGGTCACGACGTGACGGTCGACGTCCATGCGCACCGGGCCGGCCTCGACCACTAGAGGAAGAAGCTCATCCGCCTCGCCATGACGGCGAAGTACCGCGCGCACGCGCGCGAGAAGCTCACGTGAACTGAACGGCTTGGTGACGTAGTCATCTGCACCGAGCTCCAGGCCGAGGACCTTGTCGATCTCGCCATCCTTGGCCGAGACCATGATGATCGGAACGTTCGACTTTCCGCGAATGTTCTTGCACACCTCAGTACCCGAAAGTCCGGGGAGCATGAGGTCAAGAAGTACGAGATCAGCGCCATTGGCGTCGAATTCGCTCACGGCCACATTGCCATCGGCAGCGACGGTTACTTCGAAGCCCTCGCGCTTGAGCATGAAGGAGAGTGCATCGGAGAACGACTCTTCGTCCTCGACCACCAGGATTCGGGTCACTGATTTACCTCTGTTGATTGGGTTAATTCGGATTGTTCGAACGCTGCGGGAGCAATGACGGAATCGACCATGAACTCGTGCGAGTGGCCGGCGCCCGCCACGGTCTCTTCGTAGGCAGGAAGGCGAAGGGTGAAGGTCGAGCCGACCCCTACCTCGGACCAGACCGTGCACTCTCCGCCGTGGTTCTGGCAGACGTGCTTGACGATCGCGAGGCCAAGGCCGGTGCCGCCCGTGACACGTGAGCGCGCGGGATCCACACGGTAGAAGCGCTCGAAGATTCGCTCCAGCTCGGATGCCGGGATTCCCACGCCCTGATCCGTGACCGTGATCTCGACAATGCCGTCAGCGAGCTTGCAGTCGATGGCGATCCGAGTGTTGGCAGGCGAGTACGCGACCGCGTTGGCCAGAAGATTGCGCAGGGCCGTGAGCAACTGATTGCGATCACCGTAGATGAGTGCCCTGCTGGGCTCGCCACGCACGAACTCGATGGAGGCGGCATTGGCCGCGGTGCGAAGCTCATCGATGGCCCGAACGATGAGCTCCTCGGCGGGAACGATCTCGGCGCGCAGTACGGGATCATCGCCCTGAAGGCGTGAGAGATCGATGACATCCTGAATC